>JAGLTN010000587.1 GCA_023135255.1 Planctomycetota bacterium | reverse complement strand
ACGGCGGCAGCTGGGGTGCAAGCGGCATTGTTTTCGCAAACAATGGTGCTGACCTTATTGCTGATATGGGTCTGGCTGATAAGGTAACTGTTTCTTATTTGGGTACATGGGATGATGGCGAAGCAACGGGCACCAACTATCCTTTCGATGGTAGAGCAAGTGATGGCACTACTCGACTTCTTTCATCAGAATGCTCAGCAGATAGCTACATACGTAACCATTTTGGTGGTACTGACATGTGGTGCTGGAGTGCTTTCAACGATACTTCTGCAAACTTTATCTTCGCGAAGAACGGCTTAGGTAAAACCTGGGGTGATATGATTATGATTACAGAAACTGTAGACTTCTCTACAGGTAATTACAATCTGTACGTTGATGGTCAGCTTTATGCTTCGGAAGGAGGTAAAATAGGTTCATTTGCAGGTCTGGCAACTTTCACAATAGGCCGAACTCTTTGGTGTGAGATGGAAGGTAAAATGAGCGACTTCCGAATCTACAACCGCGTTCTTTCCATGTCAGAGATTGTAGATTTAACTAACCTTCCAGGGGATAAGTTATTAACAGTTAAGATTGATCCAAATTTTTTGGATTCCGAGGAGCTGGTTCCATCGGTGGGCGAACACCAATATTATGAGGCATGGCCAATTAATTTATCTGCAGATGAATTAATTATAAGTTGCCCTGGTATTTATGAATTTGATCATTGGATTGGTGATGTGGAGGATCCTAATTCTTCGACAACTAAGATCACATTAACGGAAGATAAAGAAGTTACTGCGGTATATATTGCCAAAGAAAGGGTATGCGGGGATTTGTGTCATCCTGTTTTAGAGGGAGACCTTAATGGAGATTGTTATATTAACTTTGTGGATTTTGCATTGTATTGTGAAGACTGGGGGTCCTGCACTGCTCCTGAGTGTGATTAAATTTATTAAAAAGGTTTCACTTATGACGATAATATACTGTTTTTTAATTTAGGGAATAAAAAATATGAAAAAGATAATGCTGGCAATTTGTTTTATGCTTGTTATATGTTCTGTAAGTTTTGCAGAAGATCCTAATGGTGGGCTTTTAGCCTGGTGGAAAATGGATGGGCCTCATGAAGATGAAGATCCGAATATAGTTTGGGATTATTCCGGGAATGAGTATCATGGTGGTACAAATTGGGTTTCAAGAGATAAATGGAAGAATGATGCCCGTTGGTTTTATGGCGCTCCAGAAGGATTAGGAAATTGGGGGTATAGTGGGGTTATTTTTGAAACCTCAATTGCAGAGTCATTATTTTCTAATATTGAAGATGAAATGACAATTATGTTTTGGGCAACTTCAGATGGGAATGATGTGGATAATAAATATTTTTTTACTGCTGGAACCGATATTTGGTATGAAATGAGATTTAGTGAAAATAAATCAATTACTGCTAAATTTAGTTCGGGTCATTTTTGGACTAAATTTATGGATGCAAGTTATTGGGTTTGGTGGCTAGGTGATCCTACTCATGAATTATATTGTCATATTCATGATTCATGGACACATTTCGCTATTGTTATATCCTCTGTTAAAGATTACGTAAAGATATCTGTAAATGGGCAACCTTTTCCAGTATACAGTGGGGGAGATGTTTCTAATTTTGCTTCATTGATCGGAGATGTTAATAATTTTATGATTGGCGGCGATATTTGGTCTTCTTACAAGGGATATATGAAAGATTTCCGTATTTATGATCATGCTCTTTCTTTAGATGAATTGTATTCTATTTTGGGGGTTCCATTAGATAGGTCATTAACTATTAATATTGAACCAAATCATTTAAATTCTGAATTGGTGATTCCTTCTGTGGGCGAACATCAATATTATAGTGCCTGGCCAATTTATTTATTTGCAGATGGAGCGTTTATAAACTGCCCTGATATTTATGAATTCGATCATTGGATTGGTGATGTGGAGGATCCTAATTCTCCGACAACCAAGATAACATTAACGGAAGATAAAGAGATTACTGCTGTATATATTGTAAAAGAGAGGGTATGCGGGGATTTGTGTCATCCTGTTTTAAGGGGAGACCTTAATGGAGATTGTTATATCAATGTTGAGGATTTTGCATTGTATTGTGAAAAATGGTTGTCCTGCACTGCTCCGGAGTGTGATTAAGTTTATTAAAAAGACACATTGTAATTGTTTGGCTTAATCGTATCGGCGGAGTTGGTGGTGAAGCGGATTATCTCAGGAGTTATACCCTTCAGGGTAGTAAA
>JAGLTN010000586.1 GCA_023135255.1 Planctomycetota bacterium | reverse complement strand
AAGTATCTGCTGGTTTTGTGATAAATCGTTGTTATCGTTGCTGTTGCTGGCCAGATCCTGGATATCCAGAACATTAGTTTTGAACTTTTTTCTTTTCCTTTTCTCATTTCGGTTCCACGTCAATGCAGTATTGAGCGATACTCGGTAAATCCACGTCGTCTCCTTTGCATCGCCACGAAAGCCCGGTATCGCCAAGTAAAGCTGGATCAGTATTTCCTGAAATAAATCGTCCTGATCCTGTGGCGAAACAGCGTAAGTTCTAACTACTTTGAATATCAGCTTACTGTAGTCATTAAGCCATCGTTTGAATATTTTTTCCTGCATTCCTATTTGCATCCAAAGTCTCTGCTTTCTATACCAATAGTAACCGCAAGGGTAAGTTTATTACAAAAATAATCCTGTATTTTATTTTTCTTATCTCCATCTGGCGATAAAGATCGGCTTTAAAAAATCATTAAATCAGTCTGTGAAATAAAAATTTTCGCATGTTTTTTTTAATTAAAGCACTCCGTTCGCAATGGATTTAACAATAAAAAACCACGCGGTATGATTCAAAAAGCTGGAAAATCAGCTTTGAGATAAGTTACTCTTATAGTACAAATCGGGCTTTTGCTGTTTATTTAAAGTTGGCATCTATTTTTTTGAAAGTTCTGGTTGATTAAATCCTTTGTTTAAATATAATAGCTGGGCTTTGGAGTAGTTAAATCCCAGGCAGCACTATAAGGAAAACGAATAATGGCACCGGGCCATTATTTTTTATGTGTAGAGGTAACTGTTAACCATAAAAAAAGGAGGCTATGCCCAAAATGGCTAACGCAAAAGAGATTTTGAAAAAGAAGATGTCGCAGCAGAACTACGAGAAACTCATTGCCCTGGACAATGAGAAACTTTTCGACTTTGTTGCTGACGCAATTGAATTGACAAATCCAGCTTCTGTATTTGTCTGCACAGACAAGCCTGAAGACATACAATATATTCGCGATCTCGCAACAAAGAACGGCGAAGAGACAAAGCTTAATATTAAAGGTCACACATATCACTTCGACAGCTATTTTGACCAGGCTCGTGACCCAGCTGTCACCAAGTACCTGCTGACTAAAGGTTCCAAGCTGGAGCCGGTACTTAAACATATTGAAAAAACCGAAGGCCTAAAGGAATTGAATGGCTTTTTCAAGGATTCAATGGTCGGTAGAGAAATGCTCATCGCATTCTTCTGTCTTGGGCCTACCAATTCTGATTTTTCAATTTCATGTGCACAGATCACTGATTCGCCTTATGTTGCTCATAGTGAGAGCATTCTTTACCGCTGGGGCTATGAGCAGTTCAAAAAAGTCGGCTCAGGTGGTAGTTTCTTCAGATTTCTGCACACAGAAGGTGAGCTTGAAGGCGGCGTAAGTAAAAATGTTGATAAACGTCGTATCTATATGGATGTTGAAGAAGACATCGTTTACAGCACAAACACCCAGTATGCTGGTAACACTGTTGGTCTGAAAAAGCTTGCATTGAGGCTTGCGATCAATAAAGCTTCTAAGGAAGATTGGCTTGCTGAGCACATGTTTATTATGGGTGCACACGGACCAAATGGTAGAGTTACTTATTTCACAGGCGCTTTCCCATCAGCTTGCGGCAAGACATCAACTGCGATGATACCAGGTCAGACAATTGTCGGCGACGACATTGCTTATCTGCGTAAAATAGACGGCAAAATCAAATGTGTTAACGTTGAAAAGGGTGTATTCGGAATTATCCGCGATGTTAATGCTGATGGCGATCCAGAAATTTTCAAAGCTTTGACCAACCCAGGAGAGGTTATCTTCTCAAATATTCTCATCAAAGATGGTAAGCCTTATTGGTTGGGCATGGAAGAGGATATTCCTACTGACGGCGTTAACCATTCTGGTCAATGGCAGGCTGGCAACAAAGATGCTAAGGGCAATGAGATTACGCCTTCACACAAGAACGCTCGTTACTGCCTGAACATTTCAGAACTTGTAAACCGTGATCCAAAAGCTGACGACTCAGATGGTGTTGAAGTCGGCGGTATCATCTACGGCGGCAGAGACAGTGACACGTGGGTGCCAGTTGAGCAGGCTTTGGACTGGACAGAAGGTATCGTTGCTAAAGGCGCTTCAATTGAGTCAGAAACAACAGCTGCTACACTAGGCAAAGAAGGCGTTAGAGCTTTCAACATCATGGCCAATATGGACTTCCTGGCATTGCCGAAGGGTCAATATATCCAGAACAACCTGGACTTCGCTAATGACATTGAAAATCCTGCACCGATATTCTCAGTTAACTATTTCCTTCGCGGCAAAGATGGCGAATACCTTAACGGCATGCTTGACAAAAAAATCTGGATTCTCTGGGCAGAGCTAAGAGTTAACGGCGACGTTGACGCAATCCTGACACCAACTGGTTGGATACCAAAATATGACGACCTCGCTAAGCTGTTCAAAGATAGTCTGAATAAAGAATACACACAGGCTGATTACGAAGAGCAGTTTATGACTCGTATTCCAGAACAACTGGCAAAGATAGATCGTATTGAAAAGATATATAAAGGAAATGCTGACACACCAAAGCTGGTATTCGAGACTTTCGTTACCATCAAAGCAAGGCTAAAAGATGCACAGGCAAAATATGGCGATTACATTAAACCATCACAGTTTGCCTGATCTTAATTTTGAGCAATAACTAACAGCCGATAGATTCAAAAACTGTCGGCTGTTTTTTTTGCATCAATAAACACTTCTAATACCATTCATGGTAATAAATT
>JAGLTN010000585.1 GCA_023135255.1 Planctomycetota bacterium | reverse complement strand
GCCTCTAAATTCGAATGTATATCACTTATTACCGCAAACATACTTAAAAAACACCGTAGCCTTAGATTTTATTACATTTTTCAAAGATTAGTAGATTATCAGAATTTCCAATAAAATGCCAGCATATTTATTGGTCTTTTAAAAGGCTTTAAACTATGATAATTCATTAACAATATAGCAAAAAAGACGATTTGCTTTAATCCGGATGATTGGTATAATACGTTTTCGATTATTTTATTAACTAATTTTGAGGTATAGCTGTGATAGGAATTACTCTTCTTGAAACTCGTGGGCTGGTTAAAAAGTACTCCGGCAGAGTTGTTGTGGACAAAATCTCTATTTCGATCGCCCAGAGAAGCATTGTCGGGCTGCTTGGCAGAAATGGAGCTGGTAAGACAACAACCTTTAGAATGATCATGGGGATGATTAATCCCGAGGCAGGTTCAGTGACCTTTGAAGGGCTGGATATTACGAAACTGCCCATGTACAAACGTGCCAGGCTCGGCATAGGTTACCTTTCTCAGGAGCCGAGTATCTTCCAAAGGCTTTCGGTTCGCGACAATCTCTATGCGATACTTGAGACGATGTCGATCACTAAGGCAGAGAGAAATAGGAAAGCAGATATGCTGATAGAGAGATTCGCTCTGACAGAAGTTGCCAACAGCCAGGGAAGATTTCTTTCCGGCGGTGAACGCAGAAAACTGGAAATCGCCCGAGCGATGGTAACAGACCCGTCACTGATACTGCTTGATGAGCCTTTCAGCGGAGTTGACCCGATTGCGGTAGAAGATTTGCAAAGTGAGATCACAAGGCTGGTCGCTTCGGGAGTGAGTATTCTCATCACAGACCACAACGTCGAAAGAACCCTTGAGGTTTGCGATCAGGCATATATCATTGACCACGGCAAAGTGATTGGTGAAGGCCCTCCTGCGGAGATAATCAAAAACGAACTGGTAATCAAAAACTACCTTGGTAATACTTTTGCAGACCGTGAATTAAACACTAAGCAACTTTAAAGAGGTAAGCTATGGCTGATATTGACCTTGAACAATGTAAGATAACCAGTTATCCAGCTGCCGTGCTTAAGCAAGTTGCAAAACCAATCGATGAAATCGATGACAATGTGCGTAAGTTAGTAGAAAAAATGACTGGTATCATGATCGAGAACAAAGGCATCGGACTGGCTGGGCCTCAGGCGAATGTGGGCCTTAGAATATTTATTATTTCATTTGATGGATCAAGAGAAAAAATAAGAGTTTATATCAACCCGACAGTTAAACCTGTTGGAAACGTGGAAACTATGGAAGAGGGATGTCTGTCAGTATCGGGGGTTTTTACCAGGATCAAAAGATATGAAAAATGCACGGTAACCGCAACTGACCTGGAGGGTAATGAATTTACCGAAGAGGCCGACGGGCTTTACGCAAGATGTCTTCAGCATGAATATGATCATCTTGAAGGTATTACCCTCGCAAATAAGATGAGCTCTGCTGCGAAAATAGTTCACCGGAAAGCATTGAAAAAACTCGAAAACGAGTACGAATCAGAAAAACAATAATCGCAATATTCGGGACAAGCAATGAGAATAGTATTTCTTGGCAGCGGCGGGTTTGGTCTTAACTGTTTAAACGAAATAATGTTTTCTCAGCACAATCTTGAATTAGTTGTAACCCAGCCTGCTCACCGCGCGGGCAGAGGAAAGAAAATCACCCCTACGGAAGCAGCTTGCTGGGCGGCTGAGCATAATGTTGAGT
>JAGLTN010000584.1 GCA_023135255.1 Planctomycetota bacterium | reverse complement strand
AATTCCGCCACATCCGCGGCAAAAGGCGAATGCTAAGCATTTTGCCCGTTTAAGTCAAGCTTTTACTTGCAAAGTTGGGGTCAAAAGTATTTTTCAAACCAATATCTAATCTGCGTTACGGTCACTGATCCTTCTTGACGTAAAGTGTCTGGCTTGGGAAGGCAAATTCAATACCCTCAGCATCAAAACGCTTTAGTATCTCGAAATTAATCTTGTCATTAACCTCTTTAAAAAGCCAGAAATCGGGGGGTTTGACCCAGTATGCCAGATAGATATTCAATGAACAATCCGCAAAGTCATCAAAATAAACCCTTGCCGGTCTATCCGGGGCGGTATTGATCTCGGGCACTGCTGCTAATATTTCTTTAATTATCTGAATCGCTTTTTCGGTTTTAGCGACCCCCGAGTCGTAAGTTATCGTAATATTCGTTACTCGTCTGATAAAAGGGCGTCTGCCGATATTTTTGACAACGGTATTTGCGATAACGCTGTTAGGCACAGCCACCAGATGCCCATCAAGGGTTCTGATACGGGTGCTTCTAAAACCCACCTCTTCGACTGTTCCGACATAGCCTTGAACTTCTATTAATTCGTCGACCTGGAAGGGTCTATCGGCGAAGATCGTGATGGAGCCGAAAAAGTTAGCCACAGTATCTTTCGCCGCCAACGCAATCGCGATACCGCCGACACCGGCACTGACGATTATAGCGCGAATCTGCAATTCCAGTATGCCGTCCGCGATCCAAAGAGCTGATATTATCGCAATAGTTATCTTCAGCGACTTGCGTACAACCGGCACAAGCATATCATCGAGCTTGGTGGCGGTCTTGCTGGTCAGTTTCAAAAGGTGGTACTCCACCAGATCAACAAGGCTGTAAAACGCATAAGCAACTGCGATGGCGATTACCGCCAGACTTATCTTTGTCCAATTTGCGCCGATGGCTGCATCAAGCCCCACACTTTCCGGGTTTTCCGGGTTAGCAAAAACAACCAGCGATCTGCAAACAAACAGACCAATACCAAGAAAAGCAACATTTGAAGGCTTGGAAATGGATTTGAGAAATATCGAGATCGTATTGCTGCCGACTTTGTTTTTCCTCTTCTGGGCCAAACCGCCCAAAATAAACTGCAATATCTTTCCCGCTGCCAAAGTTATGATGATAACCCCCAATATCACAACAAACCGCCAAGCCTCATTGCCCCTTATAAGGTTATAATTCCACCAATGGCCGGAGCCGACAATATTTGTGCAAAACTCATTCATAAATATTACTCCACAAAAAAAATCTCATCAAACCGCCGAGATTATACCGCATTCAGGCAGTATATTCAACCAACACCGTTTTTTACAGGCTTTTTACTTTACTGTAAGCCCCTTTTGATTAAAAATAATATTAGCAGAACAATTACTGTCAGGATACATTATTATTTTATATGCAGGAACGTAAAATTCAAACCTCTTTTTAAGGAACAGGAAAATGAAAAAGACAATTATCACCACAATCGCTATTTTGTTATGCAGCTCTTTGTGTTGTTGCGCCATATCGCAGGTAAAACAATCTCCCGGCACAGCGCTGACTATTTATAATGACAACTTCGCGGTAATCAGGAATATCCGCAATATGGACTTTAAAAAGGGCGTTAATACCATTAAGTTTACCGATGTGCCCTCAACGATCGACGCCACCAGCGTAAAGTTTCAATGTCTTTCCTCGCCGGGGGCGATTTCCATTCTGGAGCAAAATTATGAATACGATCTGCTCAACACTCAAAGCCTGCTGAACAGGTATATCGATAAAAAAGTATCCATATCGGTTAAAGGGGCAGGTGCAGATGTAGGCACAAAAATCACCGGCATACTTTCAGCATCTAAAGACGGCAACCTTATAATACAGGAAGATGCGGGCTTGAAAATTATTTCCTATAACAGCGTCGAAAGCATCGACCTGGCGGAAAAGCCTGAAGACCTCGTGACAAAACCGACTTTGGTTTGGCTGGCGGATTCGCAAAAGCAAGGCTCTCAGCTTTGCATGGCCACATTCACCGCTTCAGGAATAAGCTGGAAGGCAGACTACACCGCTATTTTAAACGCCGATGAAAACGCTCTTGATTTTTCGGGCTGGGTAACGATTAACAATCAATCCGGCGCCGGTTATAAAGATGCCGTTATTAAGTTGATCGCGGGCGATGTCAGAAGAGTGCAACCAGAACAGCCTCGCATGTATCGACAGGAAGTTATGATGGCCAAAGCTGATGCCGCAGGAGCGGGGTTTGAAGAAAAATCGTTCATGGAATATCACATGTACACGCTCGGCAGGAAATCAACTGTCAATAACCGCCAGACTAAGCAGATCGAATTCATTGTGCCTGCGTTAAATGTTCCGGTTGAAAAGCTTTACATTTATGACCATAAGAAAATGCCGAAAAAAATGCAGGTCAAACTCGAATTTGAAAACAAAAAAGAGTATGGCCTGGGTATCGCGATGCCTAAAGGCAAAATCAGAGTCTTTAAAAAAGACCCCGCGGACGACATGCTCGAATTTGTAGGCGAAGACATGATAGACCATACACCAAGAAAAGAAAAATTATCGCTTTATATCGGCAATGCTTTCGATATCGTCCCCGAATATAAAACTACTGACACCAAACGCAGCAGGCGCCGAGTTGTTAAAAGCCATGAAGTTGAAATCAGAAACCGCAAAGATACGCCTATAACTGTTTTCGTAGATGAAAATTTTTCATCATGGCGTAACTGGAGCATTAGTAATAACAGCCATAAATTTGAAAAGAAAGATGCCGCCACCGCAAGATTCAAAGTAAAAATAGAAGCTGATTCGACTGTAACTATCACTTACACAACAACGGAAACATGGTAATCAATAGATGAGGACAATATGCCACTAACCAAACTTTCAGGAATAATCTTAACCACTGCTGTAATAACAATAATTCTTGCTGCCTGTTCAACTACTACAGCTGCGAACCCGACTTTTAAATCGGCTAAACCAATCTGGCCTGCTACTCTCGAAACAGAAAAAAATATGTTAGTAGGTTTTAGAGCAACTTTTGATAGGCCGAAAGACAACCAGGTTGTTTTAAAGTTGACAGCCTCGACGCTTTACCGTGTTTATCTTAATGGTGAATTTATAGGCCATGGCCCGGCAAGAGCAGCTCACGGCTATTACCGCGTTGACCAGTGGAATCTTAGCAAACGACTGAAAGACAAAAACATACTCGCAATTGAAGTCGCAGGTTATAACGTAAACAGCTACTACCTGCTTGACCAGCCCTCATTTTTGCAGGCGGAGGTTTTATCAGGTGAAAACGTAATCGCCTCAACTTCCCCGCAATATGCCGGCAAACGTTTCGGTGTGGTCATCCTGAATCACCGTGTTCAGAAAGTCCAGCGTTACAGCTTCCAAAGGCCTTTCATTGAATATTACAAACTTAGCCCCAGCTTTGACGACTGGAAAACAAATTTCAATCTGGACTTCGAAGAGGCCGACTATGCGATTCAACCTGAAAAAAAACTTCTGCCCAGGAGAGTATCCTATCCGAGATTTGAAGTTGTATCCCCTGTTACTATACTATCCGAAGGCTCATTGATAACGGATGCAAAAGTTGAAAAACCCTGGCGAGACCGCGCCCTGGTCAACATAGGCCCAAAACTCAAGGGCTTTAAGATGGATGAGCTTGAAGAAATAATCTCCGATACCGCAGGTGCTATAAAATCAGAATCTGTCACAGTTATCAATAAGCTTTTTAACAACGAAAATGCAATATCGCTGAAAGACAAAAGTTTCAAAATTATCGATCTCGGTTCGAACCTTACGGGCTTTATAGGGATGGAGATAAAATGTGACACCGACTGCAAACTGATGGTGACATTTGATGAAATACTAAGAAGCAACGATGTCGATTTCAAAAGGATGGAATGCGTCAACGCTATAACCTACCAACTGGCTCGGGGCACTTATAAAATCGAATCCTTTGAGCCTTACACGATGCGATATCTAAAGCTGAATCTGTTAAAAGGCCAATGCCAGATCACTAATCCATACCTGCGTCTCTATGAAAACCCTGATTGCTATACCGCTCATTTTTTCTGCAGCGATGACAGGCTCAACCGGATTTTCAAAGCCGCTGTTAATACATTCAAACAAAACTCGATAGATATCTTTATGGACTGCCCGTCGCGCGAAAGGGCGGGTTGGCTATGCGACAGCTACCGAACTGCGCAAACAGAATATTGTCTGACCGGCAAAACAGTCATCGAACAAAACTTCCTCGAAAATTACCTGCTGCCTGAAAAATTCGATCATCTCCCCGAAGGTATGCTGCCCATGTGTTATCCTGCCGACCACTATGACGGAGTTTTCATTCCCAACTGGGCAATGTGGTTTGTGCTGGAATTGCAAATTTACAAAAACAACGAAGGTGACATAGAATTAATAAACCGCTTAAAGCCGAAAGTAATGGCTTTGCTGGACTACTTCAAAAAATTTGAAAACCATAACGGTTTACTTGAAGACCTGCAAAGCTGGATTTTTGTCGACTGGTCAGCGGCTAATGATTTCGTCAAAGGCGTAAACTACCCGACGAATATGCTCTACGCCGCCACATTAAAAACCGCCGGTCAAATTTACAATCAACCGGAATTATTAGCAAAAGCCAAAAACATAAAACAACAAATATTGAGTCAATCACTGAAAGGCCAATTCTTCATAGATAACGCTCTGAGAAAAGAAGGACAACTGTACCTGACAAACAACTGCTCAGAAAGCTGTCAATATTATGCTTTCTATTTCGATATCGCAAACACTACCACCCACGCGAAACTCTGGCAAACGCTGCTCAGAGAGTTCGGCCCAAAACGTGCAAAAACAAAAGCTTATCCGAACGTAAAAATGGGAAACGCTATGTTAGCCAACTGGATGAGGCTGCAATTATTCGCCCGCCAAGGCCGCTATCAAAAATTAAAAGACGAAATAATAGACAACCTGCTTTATATGGCTGACAAAACTAATA
>JAGLTN010000583.1 GCA_023135255.1 Planctomycetota bacterium | reverse complement strand
AGGTTGATGTTTATGATTTTATAATTATGGGCCAGCAGTGGGGGCAGTAATTTTTACAGGATAGATACTAATAAAAAGCGTGGTCAAAACTTTGGCTACGCTTTTTTTATAAGTTGTTTACGATCGCTTCCGCAGTTTTTATGCCATCGATGGCTGCGGAGATTATTCCTCCTGCGTAGCCTGCTCCTTCACCAGCGGGGTATAGACCTATGACAGCGGGGCTTTGAAAGGTTTTATCGCGGAGTATTCTGACCGGTGATGAGCTTCTTGATTCGACTGCTGTCATGACGGCGTCGTGGTCGGCGAAGCCTTTTAGTTTATTATTTAGTTTTGGGATCGCAAGTCGTAATGTTTCAATTACAAAATCGGGCAGGCATCGGGATAAATCGGTCGGCGTTGTGGAGGGGGTGTAGGATGGTGTGACTTGGCCGGTTTCGGTTGAGGGCTTGTTTGCGAGAAAGTCTCCTATGAGCTGGATGGGAGCTGAGTAGTTTTCGCCGGCGAGCTGATATGCTTTTTGTTCCCATTTTCGCTGGAAGTCTATTCCGGCCAGTGGATCGTTGCTTTGGAAGTCTTCCGGGGTTAGGCCTACTAAAAGCGCGCTGTTTGCGTTGGGGCGGTTTCGTTTGTAAAAGCTCATGCCGTTAGTGACAATTGCGTCAGTTTCGGATGATGAGGCGATTACCTGACCACCTGGGCACATGCAGAAGGTGTAAGCGCTTCTGCCATTTTCGCAGTGCTGGACGAGTTTATATTCCGCTGAGCCGAGAAGCGGGTTGTTGGCGAATTGGCCGAATTGAGCTTTGTTTATCATGCTTTGCGGGTGTTCGACGCGGACGCCTATGGAGAAAGGCTTGGCTGTGATCGGGATGTTTAGACCAGCGAGCATTTTGAAAGTATCTCTTGCGCTATGACCCAAAGCCAGGACTATCTTATCGGTTTCGATGGTTTCGCAATCGTTTATGACGGCAGCGGTTACTTTTGAATCTTTTATTTTTACGCTGGTCAGTTTTGTTTCGAAGAGGACCTGGCCGCCAAGGGCTGTTATGGTTTCGCAGATTTTTTTTACGACGGTTATCAGGTTATCTGAGCCTATGTGTGGTTTTGCCTGGTAGAGGATATCTTTTGGTGCGCCTGCTTTTACGAGTTCGTTGAGGACTTTTCTTGAGCGGTTTAGTTTATCTTTTATTTGTGTTGTTAGCTTGCCGTCTGAAAAGGTTCCCGCTCCGCCTTGGCCGAACTGGACGTTTGATTCTGGATTGAGTATGCCATTTCGCCAGAAGTTATTAACGTCTTTTATTCTTTGCGTTACTTCTTTGCCGCGGTCTATTAGGATTGGTTTATGACCAAGCTGGGCGAGGAGCAACCCGGCGAATAGACCGCAAGGACCTGTGCCGACGATCACTGGTCGGGCGCCTGCGGGTTTGTTGGCGGTTGGCATCTGGTAGTCCATGTGTCCGGGTGGGCAGATGGTTATTTTGTTTGAAAGAATCGCTGATAGCTGATCCTGGTTTTTGATTTCTGCATCGATAGTATAGACTGCGAGGATGTTATTTTTTTGCCTTGCGTCTATCGATTTGCGGATTATGGTGAAGTTTAGAATCTGCTCGGGGGCGATATTCAGACCTTTGGCGAGTTGGCTTTTCAAAGCGTCAGGGGCATGGTCGAACGGCAGGGTGATTTCTCTGATTCTTATCATTTTTTTATGTGCAGCAGAATCCTACGTAGGTTAGCAGTGCTCCTGCTACTATTATACAGGCAGCCATGATTCTCAGGGTGGTGGCTTTGACGTTTATGAAGATATCCATGGTTTTCATCATCAGCTTGGGCAGAACAAGGATCGAGATGCCTTTCAGCAGGGCCATCCAACCTACGATGGTGATTATGACTGAGATGTCTTTTACCCAGATGTTGTGAAATATTATCAGCAGGAACCCTATTGCAAATGCAAAGATGCCGCCAATGTACATGACAGCTGTGCTCGTCTTAAAATCGGCGAACATCTTCTTATAGTATTGTGGATTCAGCAATATGCCCACGCCTACAGCAAGGTATATCAAGCCTATGAACTGGAAAATTTGTTTGTCTGTCATTTTTAATTCTCCTTAAAAAAATTGACATTACAAGAACCGCAGCAGAAGTACTGTGGTTAAATATTTAGTGATATTATATTTTGTTGTTTTGATGTGGTAAAGGGAGAAATGGGGTGGAAGTTGATTTTCCTTTTGGGTGATTGCGTATATGACTGATTGGGTGGTGATTATTTGTCAGGTTGTGGTTGTAATATTTACTAATTTTGCAGTTTGAGTTGATTCATGGCCGATATAGGACTGAGTGTAAGTTGTTATTACTGAAGAAGTTATTATTATCGGACTTGACTGGGTGTTATAGTGGCTAAGAAAAAGAATAAGGGCAGAAAAACTTATATGATAGCGGTTCAGTGCCTTGTGATTGCGGCGCTTGTTATGCTGTTTTTCAGTTGTTTGAGTTTTAACGTAGCGGATTGGCCGAGCAGATTTGCTTATCCGCACAATAATCCAGCGAGGAACTGGTGCGGCAGCGTAGGCGCTTTTGGAGCTTATTATCTTTTGTACTATGTTGGGCCTGGGGTTTTTGTGCTTCTTTTGTCTGGGGTAAGCTATCTTGTTGCCAAGTTGAGCGACAAGGTTGTCGGTCAATCGGTGCTGAGGTGTATTGGTTTGATATTGTTGACGGTTGCAGCTTCGGCGAGTTTTTATTTGTTTTGGCCTTTCAAGGTTTATGACTTTCCTATTGGTTCGGGTGGAGTTTTAGGGGTTGGTACGGTTCATCTTCTGCGTAGTCAGTTTGCGTTGCTGGGGACGGTTATTTTAGTCTCGGCGACGTGGATAGTTGGTGTGGTGTTGCTGGCTGACCGTTTTTTGATAATGCTGCTTACGGGGCTGAGTCATATACTTTTGCGGATGGTTGGTATTGCTGTGCCTGCGTGGTCGGCGGCGAGGGAGCAATCGGAGGTTTTGGGGGAGATATGGCGTAAGCTTAGTCAAAAGCAAAAGCCTATGGAGATCAGGGGCGGTGTTGGGCTTGATTTTGAAGATGATGTCGAGATCGAGGGACATATTGATGGCGATGATGATGAGTACGAATATGTAGATGAGGAGGACGAAGAGGGCGAGGTTGAAGAAGCAGAAACTAAAGCGAAGAAGAAAAAGGGATTGACAATCACATCTGCTGCTGTTCACGAGCCCGGCGAGGCGGTTGTGCCTGAGAGTTATGAGGATTATACGCTGCCTCCCTTGGATCTGCTTGATGAGCCTGAGCGTGGATTTTCATCGGTTCAGGAAAAAATCGTTAAGAGTAAGGCTGCTGCTTTGGAGGTTTTGCTTTCGGAGTTTAATGTTAACGCTAAGGTTGTTGCAGCTGATACGGGTCCTGTTGTTACGATGTTTGAGTTGGAATTGGGCGCGGGTGTTAAGGTCAGCAGGATAAGTTCATTGAGCAATGATATTGCCAGGGCGCTCAGTGCTGGTGCGGTTCGAGTTGTTGCGCCTTTGCCGGGTAAGCATACTATTGGAATTGAGGTTCCTAACAGCCAGAAGGAAAAGGTTCGCATTAAGGACCTGATGCAGATCGCGGGCAGTAAACCTTCCAAGATGGCGATACCGCTGTTTCTTGGTAAGGACTCTTCTGGTGAGGCATTGGTTTCTGATCTGACGAGTATGCCTCATATACTTATTGCAGGTACGACGGGTTCTGGTAAGAGTGTTTGTATTAATAGTATTATCGTGAGCATCCTTTTGATGAAGAGGCCTGACGAGGTTAAGATGATACTTGTTGACCCGAAGATGGTTGAGATGACGGCGTTTAATACGGTGCCTCATTTGATGAGTCCGATCGTTACGGAGACTAACCGTGCGGTTCAGATACTTGAATGGGCAACGGTTAAGATGGATGAGCGTTATGCTCTGCTGGCTGAGGCGAGGGTCAGGAATGTTAAGGACTATAATGCGCTTGGTGCTGAGGAGATAATTAACAGGTTTGATCCGAGTAGTCCTGATGAGGAGGCTAAGATACCGAAAACTTTGCCTTATATTGTGATTATTATCGATGAGTTGGCGGATTTGATGATGACCGCTACCAAGGAAATCGAGAGTTACGTTGTTCGTCTCGCTCAGAAGAGCAGGGCTGTTGGCATTCACCTTGTGCTTGCTACGCAGAGGCCACAGGCAACGGTTGTTACGGGTTTGATCAAATCTAATATGCCGACGAGGATAGGTTTTCGGGTTGCTGCGAGGATGGACAGCCG
>JAGLTN010000582.1 GCA_023135255.1 Planctomycetota bacterium | reverse complement strand
AAGGGATGGTTTTGGCGGTTGAGCCTATGGTTAATATAGGAACTGCTGATACCAGAACTCTTCAGGATGGTTGGACGGTTGTAACCGCTGATAAAAAACCATCAGCTCATTTTGAGCATAGTATTGCGATAGTAGAAAATGGTTGTGAAGTGTTAACTTTGAAATGATTGTTTATGGCGAAAGCAGATACAATAAGATTGGTGGCGAAGGTAATTGATGCCTTACCCAATGCTGTGTTTAAAGTTGAGTTAGAAAATGGCCATCGTATAATGGCGCATGTTTCCGGTAAGATGCGTATGCATTTTATTAAGATTTTGCCTGGCGATAGTGTGACTGTTGAAATGTCGCCATATGATTTGAATAGAGGACGTATAGTTTTGCGTAATTAGTTGCATCTCGGCGGTAATGTCGAAAAGTGCGAAGGCAGGTTATAAAAATGAAAGTAAGAAGTTCTGTGAAACGTATATGTGAAAATTGTAAAGTAGTGCGTCGTAAAGGTGTCGTAAGGGTAATTTGTACCAATCCCAGGCACAAACAACGACAGGGTTAATTTGTATTGATGATTAGGAGCTAATATGCCGCGTATAGTTGGTGTTGATATACCCAATGATAAATCCATCTGGATTTCTTTGACTTATATTCATGGTATCGGCAAATATATATCTCAGCAGATATTAAAAGAAGCCAGGATCGATCCTGTGACAAAGGCCAATAAGCTCACAGAAGATGAGCTTAGTCGGATAACACAGATCATAGATCGTGATTGTGTTGTGGGTGGTCAGCTGCGCAGGCAGGTTTCGCAGAATATTGCTCGTCTGCGTGATATTGCCTGTTATCGTGGTATGAGGCATAGAAGAGGCTTACCAGTCAGAGGTCAGTGTACACAAAGTAATGCAAGAACACGAAAGGGCCCAAGAAAAACTGTGGCCGGTAAGAAGAGTGTTAAAGATCATTAACAGCTAAGCTGCTTTGTGGTAAATAATAAACTTGTTGAGCAAGGAAATGTGAAGTAATGGCAAAAAGTGCAAAACGAAAAGT
>JAGLTN010000581.1 GCA_023135255.1 Planctomycetota bacterium | reverse complement strand
ATGGCTCTTTAAAAAATACTACAGGCACTAAATTAACCGAGAAATTTGCAGAAAAGTTAATGTTTGAAATTATCACTGAAGGCCAGAAAAAATTCTTCCTCGAAAAAGGCGCTCTTGACTTTGCACATCAAGTCGGTCCTGCTGATAGATTCCGTGTTAATATCTTCCGTCAACGCGGTGTTATAAGTTTGGCAGCAAGGCATATTACAAGTAATATCCCGGCATTTGAAACCCTTCACATGCCGGATACCGTTGAAAAGATAGCTGAGAATCATGCCGGAATGGTACTTGTTACAGGCCCAACCGGTTGTGGTAAAAGTACTACCATCGCTTCTATGATCGACCACATAAACCGTACCAGGCCCTGTCACATTGTCACTATCGAAGACCCATTGGAGTTTTTGCATAACGACAAAAAAGCTATTGTTTCGCAAAGGGAGATAGGAATAGACGTCCCTGATTTTGAAGCTGCACTGAAATCTCTTATGCGTCAGGACCCTGACGTTGTTCTCGTCGGTGAGATCAGGGATAATGAAACACTAACTGCTGCGATGAGAGCTGCTGAAACGGGGCATATGGTATTTGGAACTCTGCACTCTGTTAGTGCAGCTCAGACTATCCAGAGAATTCTTGATATGTTCCCTCAGGAAGAAAGGGATCTGGCAAGACAGACTTTTGCTTTAACTATCAGGGCTATCGTCAGTCAGCAACTTCTGCCGGGTATTAAGCCTGAAGCTAAGAGAATACCTGCTATTGAGATCCTGATAGCTAACCCGATCGTAAGGAAACTCATCTCTGAAGAAAGAGAGGCTGACATTCCATCTGCCATAAGAGCGTGCCAGAGCGAAGGTATGCAGGATTTCACCGAGTCGCTGCGAACACTTATCCTGGAAGAGTGGATAGACCTGAAAGTCGGTCTTGAATACGCACCGAATGTCGAAGAGTTGAAAATGGCATTAAAGGGGATCAGAAGTTCTACAAGCGGTATCCTGTAATTTTAATTTCAAATGGAGCATCTCATGCCTGATTTATTACTGACTTCTGTTATTTTTGGAAGCTATATATCGATAGTAAAGCTTATTGTTTTTATGGCTCTGTTCTTTGGTTGGCTTTGGCTTATAACCTGGATATATGATGACGCAATAATAGTTGAAACAAAAGAAGTATTCTGGAGTTCATTAGTCTTTGGCATCGGCGCCGGTGCCGCTCTGCTATGGATGATGATTCCAATATTCGTGGTAGGTTTAGCTGTATACATGCTGGCTGTGAGCGTAAGTTCAATTGTTTATGTAATACACCGTAACACAAGGGTAATGCAATCGGATAAAATATTAACACTTAAACACATACAAAGCCTTTTAATCAAAAAAGATAAAAATGCCAAAGCTCAGATAAAAGGTTTTACTTTCTACACCGCAAATAAAAATGAAGTTCCAAAACCCCAAGCCAAAAGTAAGGACTTCCATGGATACAAAGCTGCTCATGACATTATAAATGACGCTTTGGAAAAAAGAACCAGCAGTATTATTTTCTCTCCAACACCACATAATTATTCAATTTCTTACAATATTGACGGAGTAAATTTAAAACAGCCGGAAATGGAAGTGCAACTGGCACATCACCTCATTCGTTTTCTGAAGCAATTAGCGGACCTCAACATCGAAGAAAAACGAAAACCGCAAAAGGGAAGGTTCAAAATAAGAAAAGATGATGATGTTACTGACTGGGAAATTCTCTGTGCCGGCTCAACAGCAGGCGAACAATTCCAGCTCAGGCTCATGACACAGGAAGTAGAAGAAAGAGTGTCAGATATCGGTCTGCTGCCTAAGCAGTTAACGGCAATTGATCAGCTTAAAAATATTAAACATGGAATTGTTCTGGTAACCGGCCCAAAACGAAGTGGTGTTACTACAACATTCTACGCAATGCTCAGAAATCATGACGCATTCTTAAATAGTATAAACACCTTCGAAAGAAAACCAACTGCTGTATTACCAAATATAATACAGGACACTTTCGAATTAACTGATACGGGAACTTCTACATTCTCTAAACGTCTGAGAAGCATTTACAGAATGGGACCGGATATCGTAGGCGTTGCAGGATGCCATGACAGTGACACCGCCAAAGAAATATGTAATGCCGCCCAGAATGATATACTTAGTTATGTAGTCATCGAAGCTGACAGCGTAATGAAAGCACTGTCTAAATGGATCAAACTGGTTGGAGACCGAAAATTAGCCACGGAAACACTGTCCGGAATTTGCAACCAGAGGTTACTAAGAAAACTCTGTGAAGAATGCAAACAGGGATACAGCCCGAATAAAGAACTGCTCAGGAAATTCAACCTTCCTGCTGATAAAACCAAAGTCATGTACCGCGAAGGTAAAGTAATATACGACAAACACGGCAAACCTTCAACCTGCCCGCAATGTCATGGTATCGGTTTCATTGGAAGAACCGGCATATTTGAAATGATATTATTAAATGATAACTTAAAACAGGCAATGTTAAAAGCTAAGTCAATGCAGGAAATTGGTTCTGTTTTCAGAGGTGCTAAAATGCTTTACCTCCAGGAACAGGGTCTTAACAAAGTCATTGCAGGCGTAACATCTGTCAATGAGATGATAAGAGCTTTGTCATCTTCGGCGTTAAACGTAAAAAAACCAGTTAAAAAGAAAACTTAGATAATCACGTTAAATAACGGATTTTCTTTAATAAAGCTAATTTGGAGAAAAATTGATGGCCGCTTTAGTAATACTTTTGATAGTCGCAGGCTGTGTTGCATTCGAATTCTTAAAAGGAACCTGTGTAAAAGCTTTTGCTAATCTCATTGCCGTTGTATGCTCTGTCGCAACTGCTTTTGGCTTTTTCGAAGTACTTGGAAATGTTATCATTGCCCGTCTCGATGTCAGGGATAACGCTGTTTTCATTCCGTGGATAATGCCTTTATGCTTTTTGATTATTGCTGCTTTGACTTTTGCAATATTCGCAACAATAATCGTTCAGATAATGAAAAAGCCTGTCGACTTTGGTGATCTGCCGGAAAAAATCGGAAGATGCTGCTTCGGTTTGATAACCGGACTCGTCACCGCCGGTGCTGTACTAACCGTAGTTGCCATGATGCCATTACCATCGCAATACCCTTATCCACGTTTTGACGAAAACAATCCGGATGTTCAAAATCCTTCTAAAGTATTGCTAAACATTGACGGCTTCACAACAGGATGGGCTAACATGCTGAGCAAAGGAAGTTTCAGCTCTAGTAAAAGTCTTGCTTTTATGCATGCTAATTTTCTTGACACCGCTTTCATCACAAGAAGCACCGATGATGAAATCTTTGATTTTACTTCAAAAAATGTACTCGAAATTCCAAGGAAAAAAGCTGTCTGGTCTGCTCCTGAAAATTTAAAGGACACTGAAGAAAACGATCTTACTGCCAAAACCGGAAACTCTTTTGTGATTGTAAGGATGGGGATCAAAAAATCTGCCATGTCCGAAACCAAAAGGTTTACTGCATCACAAGTCAGACTTATCTGCAAGAGCGATCTTGACAGCACACCGGCGCCTCAAGGTAAGGGACAGACATTCTTCCCGGCTGGATATATGGAAAACAGCGAACAGGCAAAAGTCGTTAAACTCTACGAAGCTATAATAATTGATGCCACAAAAATCCCAGGCAAAACCAAGTGGATAGACTTCTTATTTGAGATCCCCAGGGATTACAAACCTGAAATGATTCAGTTCAAACAAAACAATGCCGCCATGCTGCCTGCCATGACCGCCGCTGAACAGGCACCAGAAATAATCAGCTTCAGCGAACCCAAAAAAATAGAAGAAAGCTCAGATACAGAGGATGCGACAGCCGAGGAGTAATCAGTAATTACTCTGTTACTAACTTAATAACACCTGCGCCCTACATTGTTAAAAAACCTGATAATCACTTCACTGCCTGATTTCATTAAGTAAAAATGTTCATTTTTGTCATAATCTGACCTCTAATTTCAATTAATTCCAGCTTCGATGCTTGTCTTTTGTTCGTTTTTGTGTAAAATGAAATGTTCTTTAATTTTAGTGTGACAGCCTGTGATATTTTATATAGAATACCAACCTGTAGTATGTACAGGAATTATATAATGATGAAATGTATTTACACACAAAGGAAAGCCTTATGAAAAAGGAAACACCAGACAAAGCTATGGATTCTCTCATGAACGAGAATCGAAAATTTCCACCACCTGCCAAGCTGCAGGCCTCTGCTCACATTTCAAGTGAAGAGCAACATAAACAAATGTGGCAGCAATCGATAGACGACCCGGATGGGTTCTGGCTCGAACAGGCCAAAACTTTAAGTTGGTTTAAAGAACCTACAAAAAGCCTTGAATACGACTGGGACACAAAAGCGAAAAAAATCGAACATACCTGGTTTGCCGACGGCGAGCTGAACGTCTCTTACAACTGTCTCGACAGACACCTTGGCACACCTATCGCAAAAAAAACAGCTCTTATCTGGCAGGGTGAAGAAGAAGACAACGTAAAAAAATACACCTATGAGCAACTGCACAAAGAAGTCTGCAAATTTGCGAATATACTAAAATCGAAAGGTATCAAAAAAGGCGACAGAATAGCTATATATATGCCGATGGTACCTGAACTGTCTATCGTAATGCTTGCCTGCACACGTATAGGTGCTATACATTCTATAATCTTCGGCGGATTCAGCGCTGACGCAATCCTCGGAAGAGTAAACGACTCTGACTGCAAAATGCTTATCACCGCTAACGTCTCACTTAGAGCAGGCAAACACATCAGACTAAAAGACATTTCTGACGTTGCCCTGAAAGGCACACCAACTATCGAAAGCGTAATCGTTGTCAAAGTTAACGATGAACCATGCGATATGAAACAAGGCAGGGACACCTGGTACCACGACGAAATGGCAAAAGCCAGCGAAGATTGCCCAGCTGAGCACATGAACGCAGAAGACCCGCTGTTCATACTTTACACCTCAGGCTCAACCGGCAAACCCAAAGGCGTCGTCCACACTACAGGCGGATACCTCCTGCATACATCACTAACGCATAAACTCATCTTCAACATCCACGACGATGATGTTTACTGGTGCACCGCTGATATCGGTTGGGTTACGGGCCACAGTTATATAGTCTATGGGCCATTAGCAAACGGCGCAACTTCTATGATGTTTGAAGGCGTACCAACATATCCAGATGCCGGTAGATTCTGGCAGATATGCGACAAATTCGGAGTCACTGTATTCTACACAGCCCCAACAGCTATCCGCGCATTGATGAGATACGGCGATGAATGGCCTGCAAAATATAAACTCGACTCTTTAAGAATTCTCGGAAGTGTTGGCGAACCAATAAATCCAGAAGCATGGATGTGGTACTATAATAAGATCGGTCATGGCAATTGTCCGATAGTCGATACATGGTGGCAGA
>JAGLTN010000580.1 GCA_023135255.1 Planctomycetota bacterium | reverse complement strand
ACTTGTTATTTTTAAGTTATTTACCTGCGGATAAACGGTGGAATTCAATTGGAATCAGTATATTTAGGACTCAAAAGATGAAAAGAATTTCGGTTAGAGCTGTTCTGTTGATATTTTTATTTGCTATTGTATTAGCTGTAATTTTTGTTTTAGGTCTCTCAGCAGGGCAAACAGATTCAGAGCAATTTGGAAAACAGACTTTTCTCGAACAGTTTGTAATCGCCGGCGGACCAATTGTCTGGTTTATTCTTTTACCAATGTCACTAACAGCGATGTATCTTGCGATAGATTACAGCCTGACTATTTGCCGTAAAAAACTCGTGCCTCAAGGCATAGGCAGCAAAATCGCAGAAGTAATTAAAAATACAGGTCACAGCAATTTACAGCAAAGCCTTTCAGAAGAAGACTTTGTCAGCGTTGCTGTTCTGGAAGCGACTGCAAAAGGTAAATCCGACTGGTTTCGTATTAGAAGCGTACTCGCGGAGTCATTCCAGGACCAGGCTTTGGTTTTGTTACGCAGGATAGAATGGATTAATCTGATAGGCAATGTTTCCCCGATGGTTGGCTTATTCGGTACAGTTTTTGGAATGATAAAGCTGTTTAATGCTATAGTCATTGCAGGCGGTCAGCCTCAGCCGGCATCTTTGGCGGGTGGGATATCTGTTGCGCTTGTGACGACCTTTTGGGGTCTGTCTATTGCGATACCTTCGTTGGCAATATACGGTGTGTTTCGTAATAGAATAGAGACTTTGATAAGTGATGCAGTTGTTGAGACCGATGATGTAATGGATCAGATAAAGATCAGCTTAAAAAAACAACAGCTTCAAACTTCCGTCAGAAAAAATAAATAGTAAACCTGATTATGAGTTGTGCTTATGGTTTTAAGAGATATCAATCAGTTTAGAACATCATCGAAGTCATTCAACATGACGCCGATAGTCGACATTGTTTTTTTGATGATTATATTCTTTTTGGTTGTGTTCCAATTTATAGACGCGGAAAATTTTCCTGTCAATGTACCTGATAATTGCGATTATGCTCTTGACGGTCAACAGCAGAGCC
>JAGLTN010000058.1 GCA_023135255.1 Planctomycetota bacterium | reverse complement strand
CGCTGGTTCAGCCTGTACAGACGGGGCAGATAGTGCTTGGTTATGAACTCAGTCAAAGCCTTGAACTAAATGTCGGCGATAAAGTAAAACTGATGGGTGAAGAATTCACTGTCTCTAAATGTTACACAGAAAGAGGCAACAAAGATGATATAACAGCATGGATCCCGCTTGACAAAGCTCAGCAGATGCTGAATAAAACCGGGAAAATAAATGCTATCATCGCACTTCAGTGTTTGTGCGTTAAAGGAGATCTTTCGGTTGTACGCAAAGAAGTAACTTCGGCACTTCCCGACACCAAAGCAATAGAACTCAGCAAAGAAAAAGTTCTGGCAAGGCTCGAAACAAGAACAAAAGCCGCTCACTCTGCCAGGCTAACCCTTGAAAACCAAAAGCAAACAATGCTTAACCTGAGCAAACAAAGAGAAAAATTTGCCTCAACTTTTGTTATCATAATAATATCCACAGCCGGATTATGGATATGGTTTTTAGCATTCAGCAATGTCAGTCAGAGAAAAGAAGAGATCGGCATATTAAACGCTATAGGGTTTAAAAGCAGCCAGATACTTTTACTGTTCGTTTCAAGAGCTTTTCTAACGGGCGTCCTTGGTGGTATCATTGGACTGACAGCTGGAATCTGGTTTGGGAAATATTTTGCCCTCAAAGCTGATATCGCCTCTGCAAATAAACTATTCGGCGAATACTTCGATTGCAAAACAGCAATAATAACTTTCGTATTGGCAGTAGCTTTGAGCCTGATAGCAAGCTGGCTGCCGGCAATAAGTGCATGTAGACATGACCCGGCAGAGGTTCTGAACAAAGGATAATAACTGATGCTTGAAATAAAAAATGTAAGCAAAACTTTTGATGGGCCTGATGGTAAGGTCGAAGCTTTGAAAGACACGAATCTTTCTTTAAAGCCTGGTGAATTTCTCGCAATACACGGACCAAGCGGAAGCGGCAAAAGCACTCTGCTGCTAACAGCTGCGGGGATGTTAGCACCTGACAAAGGTAAGGTGTTTTTAGAAGAGCAGGATTTTTACAGCCTAAGCGTCAACAAAAGAAGTATCCTCAGAAGCAAAAAAATAGGTTTTGTCTTCCAGCAGTTCTGTCTTGTAAATTACCTCTCTGTTGCTGAAAACATAATGTCACCATCAGCTGCCCTCGGCTGTGACAATTGCTGGCAACGAGCAAAAGAACTAATGAAAAAATTTAATCTCGAACATCGAGCTAACCACTATCCCGCCCAGCTTAGCACCGGGGAGCGTCAGCGAGTTGCGATGGCCAGAGCAATGTTCAACAATCCTGCAATAATAATGGCGGACGAACCTACAGGCAATCTCGATGAAGATAACAGCAAAGTCCTTATAGATTTTCTGTTAGACTTTAAAAACAAAAATGGCGCAGTTATCATAGTAACACATGACAGCAGGATAATCGATTTTGCCGACAGAAGCATAAAACTCAACGAAGGAATGGTTTTATGACAGCAGGCAAAACATCAGCAAATCTTTTGAAAACACCCGGATACCTGTTGTTAATAATATTGTTAGTGACAGCTTTTCCTATCGCAAGTAAAGCTGATAACTGGAGTTGTTTTCGCGGCGACAATCAACGAAGCGGCATCTCTCAAGAGCATTTGCAATTCCCGATGAGCCCATCGTGGGTTTACAAACCAATATTAAAACCTGCACCGGCTTGGCCTGAAATGCCCGCAAAGCAGGACTACTGGCACAACATTGCTAAGCTTAGCCCATCTAATACATACGACAGGGTCTTTCATGTTACTGCCGCTGAGGGAATGATATTTTTCAGCTCATCAGCAGATGACAGCATATATTGTCTTGACGGAAAAAATGGAAAAGAAAAATGGTGCTTCACAACACAAGGGCCTGTCAGAATTTCACCAACATATTATAATGGCAAAATATATGCAGGCTCTGACGATGGCTATGTATATTGCCTTGATTCAAAAAACGCAAAGCTGATATGGAAATACCGCCCGGCAGAAGACGAAAGACTGCCCGGCAATGGAAGAATCATCTCTATGTTTCCAATCCGATGCGGCATCATTGCAGAAGAAGGAAAGATATATTTTACTGCTGGATTATTTCCCAACCAGAGAGTATATCTTTGCTGCGTTGATGCTGAGAATGGGCAACAAGTATATAAAAAGCAAATCGACTGTTGCGGCCAGGGATATATGCTGGCTTCACCAACAAGGCTTTTCGTGCCTACAGGAAGAACTTCGCCTTATGTATTCGACAAATCTAACGGCAACAAACTACTGGGCGAACGGGATGATGGAAGCTGTTTTGCGATACTACTTGATGATATGCTTGCATACGGCCCAGATGAATCGGGACGGATTACTATCGCAGACCCGGAAAAAGGAGAAAAAATAGTGACCTCTTCCGGCAGAAGAATATTAGCTGAAAATAACAATATCTACATCCAGAAAAACAATACCCTGTGCAGACTCGATAGGGACAGATATCTTCAGCTAAGCAGAGAGATCGCAAAAACAGAAAAAATAAAAGAAAAAGAAAGAACCGAACTGCAGGAAGCCAGGCTTTTAGAACTGAAAACAGAAAGAAATAAATGCCTCAGATGGCAGGTAGAATGTAAGGGGTACTTCAGCCTGATAATGGCTGGTAAGGTTATTCTTGCCGGCGGTGAAAACAAGGTATTCGCTTATGACTCTGATACGGGTGAAAATATATGGACGGCAAATATTGCCGGCAAAGCTTATGGTCTGGCGGTAAGTGACAGCAAACTTTATATCAGCACAGATAAGGCCAATATTTATTGCTTTACTAAAAAAACATCCAAAAATCCAACTCTAATAGCTCAGCAGAAAAATGCCCCCTACCCTAAGGACAAAAAAACAAACTACTACAAAAAATTAGCTGATTACATAATTGAAAAAAGCGGATGCCAGAAAGGCTATTGCCTGATTCTTGATGCCCAAGATTGCAGACTCGCTTGCAGCCTTGTTCAGCAAAGTGATCTTTCAATAATTGTTGTTGAAAAGGACGCAAAAAAAGCAGCAAAGCTACAAAACTTATTACGAAAAGCCAGCGTTTACGGCAGCAGAATTTCAGTTCACCATATAGAAAGTCAAAGCCTGCCTTACCGCAAATATTTCGCAAATCTTATTTTATCACAGACAGGATTAACCGCTGAAAAAAGCAGCTTTACCGCAGAGCAGGTTGCAAATATCGCAAGGCCCGCAGGCGGAAAAATCATGCTGTTATCAAAAGCTGAAAATAAATACGAAGAGTATATTAGACAATGGGGACAAAATCTGAATGGCTGGCAGGTAGAAAAAGATAATGATATGATCGTCGGCCTATACAATCGAGATGAACTTGAGGGCACCGGTCAATGGACACATTTATACGCTGACATATCCAATACAGACTCAAGCCAGGAATCAAACATAGATAACAAAATGACGATTCAATGGTTCGGTAAACCAGGCCCTCGAAAAATGATAGACCGTCACCACAGAACGATGGGGCCTTTATTTAAAAACGGCAGACTATTTATCTATGGTGACAATCGTATTATCACAACTGATGCTTATAACGGCACAAACCTGTGGGAAGTTGAAGTGCCGGGCTCAAGAAGGCTTGGTATGATGAACGACTGCGGCAATATGTGCGTAGCTGACGATGTTATTTATATCGCTAACAACGACATGTGTTGGGCTTTAAATGTTGCTGATGGAAACAAGGAAAAAGTTTTTGATGTTCCTCGAATAATAGATGGACAGAAAAGCTGCTGGGGTTACATCGCTACCGATGAGAATCTGCTTTTCGGCAGCGGTCAGAAACCAACCGCAGCTTTTACTACTTTCGGCTTTGGCAATTCTACTGTCGGTCAGATAGAAGGTGACTTCCGCGAAAAAACATTGAGCGATTTTCTCTTTGCAATCGATAGAACCAACGGCAAACCTTTGTGGAACTATAAATCAGGCGCAATACAAAACTCAACCATCGTTGCTGACAAAAAATGTATTTACTTCATCGAATGCAGAAATCCAGAGATAATAAACGATGCTGATGGAAGAATCAGCAGCCATAAATTCTGCGAGAAAGATACTTTCATAGTTTGCCTTGACAGAACTACCGGCAAAAAAAACTGGGAAAAAGAATTCAAACTTCCTTATCAGCACCAGATTTTCATGGTCAGAGCAAAAGATATCCTGCTTATGACAGGCTCTTATAATATCGAGAAAGACGTTCACTACGGCTTATACGGCCTGAACATAACTAACGGCAATGTTAAATGGCATAATAGTTTTAAAGGCAAAGATATCGGCGGAACACACGGCGAACAGTGGCAGAGGCCTTCTGTAATCGCTGGCAAAGTTTATCTTATGCCTTACGCATTTAATCTTGATAACGGCAAACAGATACCCGACTGGAGCTTTACCAGGCAGGGACATGGCTGTGGAACAATTACCGGCTCAGAAGCACAGCTTTTCTTCAGAGGACATCAGCCTCAGATGCGAGATTTAAAAACCGACACACAGACAAAACTCACTCAGGTAAGCAGACCAGGCTGTTGGGTTAATATAATTCCAGCGGGCGGACTGATCCTAATACCCGAATCAAGCTCAGGATGTACCTGTGCATATTCTTTACAAACATCAATAGCATTCACCAAGCCCTAAGAAACAAGGAAACTTTTTTATTAAACGGATTTCACTATGAACAAAATTTCAGCAACACTATTATTCATCGGATTGCTTTTTTTATCCACATTATCCCTCGGGTTCTTTTTCCCATCTGCTGGTCATGGCTGGCCGATGTGGCGACACGACAAAGGAAGAACCGCCGTAACCAAACAAAAACTTGCCGACGAGCTTCACCTTCAATGGACAAGGCAATACCCACCTCTGCAACATGCCTGGGAAGATATTGTGAACCAGGACAGGATGGGCTACGATCGTATGTATGAGCCGATAGTACTGGGCAAGACAATGTTTGTTGGCTCAAACCGCAGCGACAAAGTTGTTGCTATTGACACTATAACCGGCAAAGAAAAATGGGCATTTTATACTGACGGACCTGTAAGGTTTGCTCCGGTTGGTTGGAAAGGAAAGGTCTATTTCGTAAGTGACGATGGATTCCTTTATTGCGTAAAAGCCCAAAATGGAAAGCTTCTATGGAAATTCAGGGGCGGCGCTGATGACAGAAAAATTCTCGGCAACAGCAGAGTAGTGAGTGCCTGGCCGGCAAGAGGCGGACCTGTAATCGAAGACGGTATCATTTATTTCGGAGCAAGCATCTGGCCTTTCATGGGAGTTTTTATTCATGCGGTAGATGCCAAAACTGGCAATGTCGTCTGGACAAACGACGGAGTCGGACCCACATACACCAATCATCCTCACGGCGGTTCAGTCGCTTTTGGAAGCATTGCTCCTCATGGTGCTTTTGCAATTGTAAACGA
>JAGLTN010000579.1 GCA_023135255.1 Planctomycetota bacterium | reverse complement strand
GCGAATAAATCCATAACTTCTTATCTTTAAGCTATTTACCCGCGGATAAAGCGAAACACGCAGAGCCGCGATAGCGAAATTTGATTGGGATTGGTATAAATTGGCATTTTTACGATTATTTTGGCTAATAAGGCTTCAGGTGATGGGAGAAATTCTTGAATTTTCACGACCAATTTGATATTCTGCCGGGAATGAAGCCCATCGGCATAGCTAAGCAGGAATACACAATGTTATCTGGGAAATCCCGGTTTATATGTTTAAATTAGCGTTAATTCAGATGGCGGTTGAGCAGGGCAATGCCGCTGTGAATCTCTCTTGTGCAGTTGAGATGGTAACTCAGGCAGCTGCTAATGGGGCAAGGATGGCTTTGTTGCCGGAAGCTTTCGATTTCGGCTGGACCTGGCCTGTGGATAAGACCCAGGTTGGTGCTATACCGCAGGGCCAAACATGCCGGGAGTTGGCAGAAGCCGCTAAAAAAAATGACATTTATCTTTGTGCCGGGCTTATCGAAAATGCTGATGGCAGGGTTTTTAATTCTGCGGTGATAATCAATCGTAAGGGGAAGGTTGTTTTGCATCACCGCAAAATAAATGAGCTTGAAATTGCCCGTGAATATTATCAGCGGGGTGAGGGGTTGGGTGTCTGCCAAACCGAATTGGGGAGATTTGGGCTTATGATATGTGCCGACGGCTTTGCAAAAGACAGGGTGATAAGCAGGACATTGGGTTACATGGGAGCCGATATTATTCTTTCGCCTTGTGCGTGGGCGGTCGATGCCGATCACGATAATGATAAAGAGCCTTATGGGCAATTATGGCTGGACAGTTATATTCCGGTTGCAAAAGAGTTCGGCGTATGGATTGTGGGTGTAAGTAATGTGGGACCAATAACCGCAGGTCCCTGGCAGGGTAAAAAGTGTATCGGCTGTTCCCTTGCTATTTCCCCTGATGGAAAAGTTGCCGCACATGGGCCTTACGGAATAGATGCACAAACGATTCTTTATGTGGATGTGCTTAAATAGACACCCCTAAAAAAGGAAAAAGCATGAATTCAAGACAGCGAGTCATAAGTGCATTTGAAAGAAAAGGCTACGACAGAATCCCCATCAAGCACGAGGCAACGCCGGAAGTAAATCACATGATAATGTCGCATTTCGGTCTGAAAAACCCTGAGCAGCTCTTGCGAGTCGTGGGCGATGATTTCAGATATATCGAACCTGTCTACATAGGCCCGGAATTAAAAACTTTCCCTGACGGAAGCGTAGAGGGATATTTTGGCGAAAGATACAAATATGCCCAGTTCCAGGGCGGTAAATATCTCGAAGCATGTCACTTGCCCTTTGCCGGCATCAGAAAACTCGAAGACCTCAACCGATCACACTTCCCAAAAGCCGACTGGTTCGATTATTCAACCATCAAGCAGCAATGTGAAAAATTTGATGGCCAATACGCCATTTGTGCCGGTACCGCAGGAGATATGGATTTCATTAATGGCATCGCCCGTGCAAGAGGCATGGAAGAAGTTCTCATGGATCTCATAGACGACAACGAAGTATACCTGGAAATTATGCAGGCAAGATTCGAGTTTTACTACAACACGCACAAATCTATGCTTCAAGCTGCTGACGGTCTGATAGACTTTATGCACGTTGGAGACGATCTCGGCACTCAGCTGGGACCGATGATAAGCATGGATGTATTCGAAAAGCACTTCGCTCAAAAATATAAAAAATATTTTGACATGGTTCACAGCTTCGGCTCAAGAACTATGATGCACATGTGCGGCTGTGTCCACGATTTCCTGCCCCGACTCATCGAAATCGGATTAGATGTCTACGACGTCGTCCAGCCTACAACCCAAGCTATGCAAATTGAAAACCTCAAAGAATTCGTAGGCGATAAAATAATTTTTCAGGGCAGCATGTGCGTCCAGAGCACGCTCGCCTGGGGCACTGCCGAACAGGTCGAAGCTGATGTCGACAAAAGATTAAAACTATTCCCCGACGGAGGCTTATTCCTGGGCCCAACACATGCGATACAAGTAGGCTCACCATTAGAAAACATTCTCGCAATGTACCGCAAAGCGTCCAGCCTAATTGAAAACATAACCGATGAAATACTGTCTATAAAAGATGATACCGATGTCAATGAAATAAACATGTCCAAGCTTTTCTGAAAGGTACACTATGCTAAGAAAATATTTTTCCTGTTATCTGGTTCTGCTGACAATAACACTTATTAGTATTTCAAACGCCGATGAAACCATTATAAAACTCGGCATGATAGGCCTGGACACCTCTCACGTCATCGCATTCACTGATTACATAAACAACCCCGAAAACAATACCGGCTGTAAGATCATCGCCGCCTACCCAGGAGGCTCACCAGATATCCCTTCCTCAGCAGACCGAATCGAAGGCTTCACCGCTACCCTGCGTGACAAATTCGATGTAGAGATGGTCGACAGCATCGAAAAACTATGCGAAATGGTCAACGGCATACTACTGATGAGCGTTGACGGCAGGGTCCACCTCAAACAAGCCATCCCCGTGATCAAAGCAAAAAAACCACTATTCATGGACAAACCCGCAGGCGGAAACCTCGAAGACGTCATCAGGATTTATCAGCTTGCTGAGGAAAATAACGTCCCATGCTGGTCAAGCTCATCTCTGCGATTCTCACCTGGCATCATTAATATGCGAAACCACAAAGACGTAGGCAAAGTCTTAGGCTGCGACGCTTTCGGCCCATGCCATATCGAACCACACCACCCAGACCTCTACTGGTACGGCATCCACACGATGGAAGTCCTATACACCATAATGGGAACAGGCTGTCAAACCGTAACCAGAATACACACCGAAGATACCGACTTCGCGGTAGGCGTTTGGGATGACGGCAGAATTGGAACATTCAGAGGCATCAGAAAAGGCGCAAGCCCCTACGGAGCGTTGGTCTATGGCGACAAAGGAGTCCTCCGCAGCGGAACCTACGCCGGCTATGAACCTTTAGTAAAAGAAATCATAACTTTCTTCAAAACCGGCAAAGCACCCGTCCCCGCTGAAGAAACAATTGAGATATACGCCTTTATGAGCGCCGCTGACATTTCAAAAACACAAAACGGCAAAGCAATATCTATCCCCGAATTAATCCAAAAAACCAAACAAAAAATCAACCAATAATCACAGGGAA
>JAGLTN010000578.1 GCA_023135255.1 Planctomycetota bacterium | reverse complement strand
CTACCAACTGAGCTACCTGCCCGGCTTTAATAAGAGGGGTAATTTAGCAAAAAATAATTGCTATTGCAAGAAAATTACGCAACAATCTTTGTTCCAAAGCTAAAAACCTAAAAATATTGAGGCAAAGAGGTTATGGACGGTAATGTAAAGATAACAGTATTAGTGGAAAACACAGCTAAGGGTCGAAATGTCTATGGCGAGCATGGGTTGGCGTATTTGATCGAGGCGGAGGGGAAGAAGATACTTTTTGATGCTGGGCAGAGTGATCTGGTGGTTAGGAATGCTTTGGCGATGGGTATTGATCTGTCGAATCTGGATAGTATCGTTTTGAGCCATGGCCATTACGACCATACCGGCGGGCTAAGTGCTGTGCTGGATCAGCTGGCAGGGGAGGTTGAAATTTATCTACACCCTGCGGCGATTGGGCATAAGTATAAACTTACGCCTGATAGAGAATCTGTTGATATTGGTATGAGTGACAAGGCTATCGAAAGCATTAAGACCGCCAGGCACATCAACAGTTGCAATTGGGTCGAGAGGCCTACTACTGTTGCGGAGGTTTTGATGGTTACGGGACAGGTGCCGAGGAAGACGGATTTTGAAGATACCGGCGGGGCATTTTATATTGATGCCGATTGTGAGGAAAAAGATATTATGGCTGACGATCAGTCGGTGTTTTTTGACAGCAGTGATGGGGTTGTTGTGGTTTTGGGTTGTTGTCATTCGGGGATCGTTAATACGCTTGACTATGTTGCGGAGCTGGCGGGTAGTGACAAAATTTATGCGGTTATTGGCGGGATGCATTTATTGCGTGCCAAAGATGACAGGCTTGAAAAGACAATGGAAGCTTTTCAGAAATATGATGTGCAGATGATTGGGCCTGCGCATTGTACGGGCATGAAAGCTGTTGCGAAATTTTGGAATGCTTTTGGCGAAAAATGCGTAGTATGCAAAGTCGGCAGTAAGTTTGAATTCGAGCTTAGATGAGGCTTGATGGGGCTTGTTTTTAAAGTTTTTTAAGCTTTAGAACCGAAATTTTGGGTAGGATAAGATTGGTTTTTCAAAGAATTTGAGCCTTTTTAGCTTAATTTAGGGAGTCAGACACAAAAAATTACAAAAAAATATGGAATTTACTTGCAAAAACAAACTCTATGGAGTAGAGTGCTCTATGTTGACGGATTTGGAATAATTTACGGCTGACATTGGAATTGTAAAATTAGCGGCTGGGATTGGTAGGTGGTGTGGAATGGTTAGCGGCTGGGATTAGTAAGGAGAGTAAAAAGTTTTAGAAAAATAATTAAGAAATGATAGCGAGAAATTGATATTTTGAAAGGGAGCATAATATGGAAATGAATCAAGAAACAGCAGCTCAGCAATTGGAAATGATAAATGAAATCAAGGCAGGGACAAAGCGGGTGGTGACGGCGGAAGTTACTTGCAAGTATTTGATCATGTGGGGGATGGCTTGGAGTTTGGGTTATGTGTTTACTCATTTGTATATTACGAAAACGCCTATATGGTTTTTTGAGATGTTTAGCCAAGCTGGTAGGCAGGCTGGGATATCTATAATCTGGGGAGTTCTTATGGGGGCAGCTGGTGTTATGCAGTGGTTGATGGTGAAAAAGGATTTGAAAAGTGGTGCGGTTCGGCCTACACAATCGTCTAAATCTTCCAAGCAGATGTTCTGGTTCTGGATGGTTTTGGGTATGTACAGTTTTGCAGCATTGGCAATTTTGTCGCCAAGGGATGAGATACAGATTAATTCGTTTATGGTTATTACTATAATGTTCGCTTATGTGATGATGGGGATATGGGGCGGCGAGAAGATGATGATATGGCTTGGGTTGATCATTACGGTTAATACGCTTATTGGTTACTTTGCTGTGCCTGCAAATTATTACAGTGTTTGGATGGCGGTTATGGCGGGCGGGGTATTATTTGGTGCGGGCATATTTGGTAAAATATTCTGGGCGGTGAAATCATGAGTGAATTAGATATGGTTATTCATCAGCCTGCAAGGCTTAAGATAATGTCTGCTTTGATGGGACTGATATGGAGAGTGAAAAAGTTTTTTGGGAAAAATGCGAAATGATGGCGAGAAAATGATATTTTGAAAGGGAGCATATTATGGAAATGAATCAGGAAACAGCGAAGCAGCAATTGGAAATGATAAATGAAATAAAAACTCAAACCAAAAGGGTAGTGGCTGCAGAGATAACTTGCAAATATTTAATTTTGTGGGGACTGGCATTGATTTTAGGTTATTTAGTTGCTCATGTTTACTATAGCAAAACTTCTCAATGGCTTATTGATTTTTGTGGTCGTGGTGATGAGGGGACTATTTGGTTTGTTATTATGGGTGTATTTGGAATAATCAACTATGTAATAACCAAAAAGGATTTAAAAAGTGGTGCAGTTAGGCCAACAGATTCTTCAAGATCACCCAAACAGATGTTTTGGTTCTGGATGGTTTTAGGGATTTATGCTTTTATAGCATTAAGTGTATTGGCACCTTCCAAAGGTATTCAGGTTAATGCTTTTATGATTGTTACTGGAATGTTTTCATATGTCATAATGGGTATATGGGGTGGTGAAAAAATATTGATATGGTTGGGCATAATCATTACAGCCAATACTCTTATTGGATATTTCATTTTGCCAAATTATTATTATTCAATATGGATGGCGGTTATGGCAGGCGGAGTAATGGCATCTGCAGGTTTGTTTGGTAAAATATTCTGGGCGGTGAAATCATGAGTGGATTGGATATGATTATTCATCAGCCCGCAAGGCTTAAGATAATGTCGGTTTTGATGGGATTGGAAATCCAGGAGCAGGTGGATTTTAGTTGCCTTAAGAAGATGCTGGGGTTTACTGACGGCAATTTGGGTGCGCATCTTATTAAGCTGGAGGAGGCGGAGTATTTGTATATTGAAAAAACATTTGTAGATCGTAAGCCTCGGAGTTTTATCAGTATTACGGATAAGGGCAGGCGTGCTTTTGAGGATTATGTTGCGGTGCTGCAGGGGATTATAAAGGGCGCTTAGTTAAAAGTTAAAAACTATCTCCAAGAAATAAAGGGCTGTTGTAAATTACGACAGCCCTTTATGGTTATACATTTGTCAATATTAGTTTAGAAAACTATTTCTGTTTTCAAGATGTCACCGGGTTTTAGTGTAATTTGTTCGGGAAGCACAATAGTTAGCTTTTTATTTTGAAGTGTAAAATCGGTTTTAATTTCTTTGCTGTTGATGGTGACTTTAAGTTTGCCGTCAAGCTTTGTTTCTGGTAAGCCAAAGATCAGCTTTTTACATTTTAATAAGCCCCACTTTAAAATTATGCTGTTTGTCTGGTGCTTTGAGTTTCTTTTTTGTACGAGTGAGCCCCAGCCCTTAGCTGCGGAGAAAAAGGCATTGAAGTCATCAGCCATTAGTGCGGGATCAAAGCCTATTGTTGCTTTTGGTCCATCGTAGATAAATCTTTCAGCGGCGATTAGTGCTCCCCAGCTGGCCATAGCTCGTGAATAATGGTCGCCACATTCTATTTCGTTGAATGGGTTGTGTTTTACGCCGTCGTATCTTTGGGCGATGCCCTTTATGATGGAAAGGCCTTCTTTGGTCATGCCTTCGTAGATCATATGGCTTGCCACCTGGTACTCTGAGCCTGTCCAGATTTCTTCGCTGTAAATTACGGGCTTTTCAGGTTTGTTTCCTAAGGGCCAGGTGATTAGAAACATTCCGGGTTCATCGCCTTGTGCAAAAATTCGTCTTGCGGGATGAACTTTGTTGTAAGCTCCTACGTTAGGAGTCCAGTTATAGTTCCAGATGGATTTTAGTGTTTGGCGTACTTTGTCTGTTGGATAAAGGTATCCGAGGTTGACCTGGTGTGCCCAGTTTTGGCCTATTAGCTGGTCAGCGAGGCAGCCGGTTCCATACTGCTCGCGTTTATGTTTTTGGAGGTCAACGTCCTGAATGAAGTATTGGCCGTTCCATAACATTTGAGTTGTTTTTCTTGAGCCTGAGTTGTAAATTGGCAACAGGTAATTTGCGTAGTCATTATCGCCTACGATTTCGGCCATTTTCATTGCAGCTTTGAGTGCTCCGAGATAGTATGACCCGGTGAAAGTATTGGCTCCGTAGATA
>JAGLTN010000577.1 GCA_023135255.1 Planctomycetota bacterium | reverse complement strand
GGATAAACGGTAAAATTCAATTAGGATCGGTATATTTTACACTTATCCGCAACACCAAAACAATACAAAAAAAATAAAGCTCTACCTCTTGATCCATTTTGGCCATTCGTATGTCTCTAGCCAATCAGGCTTCTCCCATTTTCTATGCCATTTAAGGTCCCACAATTCCTTCAAAGGCGTCCTGCTGACGGAAGTATCAAAGAAAAGCATATTTATAGTGCAGTTATGACGGTCGATGCAGGTCGGATCCAGACCGATGTTTCGAGTTCCAGCCTTTGTACAATTATCTTTATCAAGAGAATGCGCCCAGTCATACATCGGATTGAGCTCTTTTCCGGCAGTGGAATAGGGCTTCCAGTATGAAGAATCACAGAGTATGGGGATTTTGTTGAGTTGCCCTTTGACGGCGATGTTCCTCCAGTAATTCGGCCTGTACGACGGTACATTATGCGAGGCATCGGCCTCCTGATGGCAAACCCAACCGTTTAAACCATAACTGCCATATTCATCTTCCAATCCAACCCAGTCTAATGAACCTCTTCCAGTCCAGGCAAATCTGGAACCACCATTTGGAAGTTCGGGGATAATCTTGGCAGCACTCGGACAGGTTCTGAAATCATCATTTTTTTTCTTATATTCCTCTTTTACCCCATAATAAGGCCTATATGCATGCACCCACAAATGATCATTCACTCTGAAATCTTCCCAACCGGGATGAAAATAACCATCGTTATCATTGGTAAACATCATGAAAATTGAACCCCAGTGTTTCAGGTGGGATTGGCAGGCTACCATTTGTGCTTGCTGTCTTGCTGCTTGTAATGAGGGCATTAAAATCGCCATTAACAATGCGATAATCGCGATAACGACAAGGAGTTCTACGAGAGTGAAAGCCTTTCTATCCATTTCAGCACCTTCTGTTAAAAAACAAATTGGTATATTTTACTTACCAGTTTTTTAGGCAATCCGCAAGAAAATTCGTGTCAAAAGGGAAATGTTGCACATCAAAACACCGCAAATCCGCAAAAACGCGAGTCTTTGGCACAAAAAAAACTTGACTTTAACTCCTCAACAACCTACAATAATAGCGGTTAGTAGTGGTTTTTTGGCTTTGCACGAAGTGTTTTTCCAGAAAACGGGGCAATGTAAAAGGAAAGGTGATGAAGAAAAGAGAGAGACTCGTCAGTTCTGTTTGTAATTTTCTGTGGTCAAACCCTGTTCATGCCTTTTATCTTTTTAAATATAATTACATTTTATCGTTTATCTTTTAGGAGAAAAACAAAATGAAAAAATTACTTTATGTGTTTATGGCATTATGTTTGCTTATAAGCATTGCCAGTGCTGATCTCAAGCTTTCGTGGGAGATGGACTCAGTAGATGATTTCAGTCTGGGTGATGATATCCTCGGCGGAGAGACCGGCAGGACTTACATAACTAACACTGTTACCGGAGCACTTGGTGCGGGTCTGATCGCTAATGACAGCGTCTATTTTGATCCTGTTCAAGGCGCTCTGCGTATGTCCGGTGCCACTCTCACAAGAATTTACGGCCAGGTGATGAATGGTCTAGGTGAGGACCCCAATATAATATTTACCAGCAAAACACAGTACACTTTTTCACTGTGGGCAAAAGGTGACCTCAATGCTGTACAGAGTAACGGTTATAGTTTCTTTCTGTTCTGGGATGAGGGCACAGCAACAGAAGAAAAAATCAAATGCGACCTTGGATTTCAACCGAACCAATCTGCAGCTTTCAATGCTCCTGGTAGCAGTTGGCTGAACAATGCTTACCACATCTGGGATACCGACCCTCAATATGCTGACAGGTATGTCAATCCTGAATCATGGAACATGTACACTTTCACATGGGACGCGGACAATAACCATGTCGCAACATACGTTAATGGTGTTATGAGGGGTTCATTCGGTGATTTTGACGGCAATGACATACCCGCCCTCGATGCAAATGCAGTCGTTACGAATTATGGTTTTGGTTCTGGATATTATGGACATGGACCGGGTGGTTGGTATAGAAATTACCGTATATGGGATGAAGCACTTGATGCCAATGAGGTTGCTGATCTCGTAGGTGACTTCTTCTTAAGAGCACAAGATCCATCACCTGATCTTGGTGATAATATCGTTACTGAAGGTAACTCAATTGATTTAACGCTATCATGGCAAGCCGGTACTTATGCAGGCAGTCACGATCTGTATATTGGCACTGATTTCAACGATGTTAATGATGCTGACAATGGTTCAGCTGTATTCGAAGGAAACTTAGCTAACAGCAACTATGGTATTACCCTTGTAACAGGCAACACTTATTACTGGCGAGTCGATGAAGTAAATGACATTGACTTCTGGAGAGGTGATGTCTGGAACTTTAATATTATAAGAGTGCCGGACCCTATATTATTGTGGGAAATGGACTCAGCTGATGACTTTACCGTAGGTGACGGCACTGGCGGATCTGCCAGTAACAGGCTTTATGTGGATAATAAAGTCAGCGGCTACAAGTATGCGGGTATGACCGCTGATACAAGCAGTGAAAGCGTCTATTTTGATCCTGCTAAAGGCGCTCTGCGTATGTCCGGTGACTCTTACTCAAAAATTTACGGCATGCTTGGGAATACTATAGGTGAAGACCCCAATATGATTTTTACCAGCTCTACGCAGTACACTTTTTCACTGTGGGCAAAAGGTGACCCTGATGTTATGAGTCCAAGTTCAAATGGTTATAGTTTCTATTTGTTCTGGGATGAGGACACAGAAACAGAAGAAAAAATCAAATGCGACCTCGGATTTATACCGGAGAAATCTGCAGCTTTCGATGCTCCTGGTAGCAGTTGGATCAACAATGCTTACCACATCTGGGATACGGATCCGGCGTATGCTGAAAGGTATGTGGACCCCGAAACATGGAACATGTACACTTTCACATGGGACAGCGACAATGACTATATCGCAACATACGTAAACGGTGAGCTAAGAGCCTCATGGGACGGCGATGGCAATGACATACCCGCCTTCGATGCAAACGCAGTCGTTACGGATTATGGTTTTGGTTCTGGATACAATGGACACTACCCAGGTGGTTGGTACAAAGATTACAGAGTTTATGACACAGCATTAGATTCAGTTGCCATCCAATACATCATGGGCGATTTCCCGTTTTTACCAAGAAATCCTAACCCTGAAGACAATGAAACCAGGGTTGCTTTGGTTGGTACTGTCTTAACCTGGACACCTGGTATAGACACGGTTTATCAGGATGTTTACTTTGGTCAAAGCGAAAATGTCGTTGAAAACGCTGATATTTCAAGCCCGATATACAAAGGTCAAATAGCCGTTGATACCTATGATCCGGGTCCGCTTCAAATGTTTAAGACCTATTACTGGCGTGTTGATCAGCTGGATGAAAACGGTGACTTGATTATCAAAGGTCCGGTTTGGCAGTTCAGTAGTACCGAAGCCATTATGGTTGAAGACTTCGAAAGC
>JAGLTN010000576.1 GCA_023135255.1 Planctomycetota bacterium | reverse complement strand
ATGGTTTTGACCCATTCAGTAATATACGATTTAGAAGCTCGACCAATGTTGAAGACACAGAACAATTTACAGGCGCAGGTCTTTACGAAAGCTATAGTGGTTGCCTGGCTGATGACATTGATGTTGATGAAATGGGCCCCTGCAACTGCGATCCGAACGAATCGAACGAGCAAGGTACCTTCCGCGCAATTCGCAAGGTTTTTGCCAGCTTTTATAATAACAATGCTTTTCTCGAACGTCTTCGTCACGGCATTAACGAAGCGGATGTGGGGATGGCGGTGTTGGCACATCATTCATTTCCTGATGAAATTGAACTGGCTAACGGCGTAGCTACGGTAGAGAAACGAGGAACAGGCTCAAATATGTATATCATGCTTGTTACCCAGCTGGGCGCGAATTCTGTTACCAATCCTGATATCACCTCTATTCCCGAAGAAGTATCGGGCAGAGTTTATTCGTCCGGCTACACCATTCCTCCAAGGTTGCTCCGTTCGTCGAACTTAGTGCCATTGGGCACAACAGTGATGGACTGGGATCAGGACTACAGGGACTTGATCGATCTGTTCAAACTGATCTGCGACGAATTCAGTAATGTTACTGGAAAGACCGAATACATGTTAGATATAGAGTACAAAAAACTTGCTTCTGGTGGAGTTGCCGTTCCTGCTGGTGGCCTTGCTATCAAACAAGTTCGTCAGATTCCGCAGCCTGAAACCGCACAGACTATTACACCGTATTTAATTAATCAGCCGACCGAATATAGATTGTACAGCGGTGAATATAAATTCCAGGGCAATACTGATATCTTTGCCGATCATCGTCTTAAGACTCGTCTGACGCTGCAAACCAGAAATACCTGGCTTGACGAGCCGAATAAGATGGAAAGCCTTTATGTAGAAGCTAACTTTGAATATATGGATGACGATGGTGACCTTGTTACACTTACCAGGGAGTTACCACTGTTTCCTTCGGCATCTCATGAGATTCTCGGAGATACATCAATTGACCACTGGATCGCCAGCGGCAATAACACTCGCAGCTATAGTTTGAAAACAGAAAACCTACCCACATTTGTTTCAGCAGCAGAAAATCCGCTCTTTGTTATCCATGATTTTGGTACTCAGCCTTTTACTATTTCAGACCCTCGGTTTAGAGTCCTATCGTTAGGTGTTGAGTATGATCAGCCTGTCAGATCATGGGTTGGGGCAGGTTGTTCGCCTGCGGGGGATAGAGCAACATTATCAAGTGAGGTACACCTTTGGCAAGTGCCGCCAGAAAGTCCTGAGGATATTTTGGAGGAATATACTTATACGGACAACGGCATAACCATCAACACGAAGTTTTATCGTCCGTCGCCACCTCAGAGTGATGGTACATGGGAAATGTCCACCGCACCAATATCAAGATGGGTCGAGACAACTATTTCTGGTTACACCACCGAGCCTATTATGCTGCAAGGCTATTATTCACAGACCTATCATGCTGGCCACCATAACATTATTGAAAATTTTCTATTTGAGCCCGCTTTGGAGCCGGGAATTGACCATGGAATATTGGATGAGTTGGCAAGCCAAGATATTCGCTTGATCCGTTTGAAAATTGACAACTCCGGGGACAGCTCAAATATTACCACTTATGGCTTCAGTTTCCTTCCAGGTGACTTTAACAATGACGGCATCGTGAATTTATTAGATTATACTATGATGGGAGAATACTGGCTATCGGAAAACTGCTGCTCTTGTGGTGGTACTGATCTAACCGGTGACGAACAATTGGACTTCAATGATCTGATGATATTTGCAGAGAAGTGGTTGACACCGTATGTAGCATTTGGTTGTTTAGATTCTGATGCTGATATCAGTGGCCCTGACGGTCAGCCGGATTGCAAAGTTAATTTATTTGATTTTTCTATGATAGCTTCAGCATGGTTGACCTCCGATTCGGATCCTGGGTATTGTCCAGTTTGTGATATAAGTGACCCAAAAGATGGTATCATTGACATGTTTGATATTAAGGTCATGACTAATGATTGGCTTAAAGAATCATTTTAAGATTATAATGATATTAGTTGTACTTGTCAAGCGTTCGTAGGACACCCTATAACTTACACGTATCTCTTTGAAAAACAAGCACTTACGATTTTACAACTGCAGATGGTATTATTTGCTTTAAAATACTATAATTTAGCTGTCATACTCAAAAATTCGAACTTGTTTTATTTCAACGACTTATGTAAACTCTCTGAATAGCCATTAACAACTGATTTTACAGGAATATTTGAGAGGAAACAACTTGGAAATCCTTGCCAAACTCATTTTTGAGTTTCTAAGGCTCATA
>JAGLTN010000575.1 GCA_023135255.1 Planctomycetota bacterium | reverse complement strand
CTGAAATTGGATCTTGCAACAGCGGAGACCGGCATCCATTTATTTGTTATAGATTCGATAACAGCGCCATCTTTATCGAGCCATTTCATGAAATATTCGAATTGTTTTGTGCTGTAGGCTTTGTTGTAGCCTTTAACGTTAACTTCGAGCAGATCTGCATCGTTTCTTCTTACTGTTACATCTTTAACTTCAACACCATGTCCCACGACAGCACTTATCGCTGTGACAATCGAGCGGGTGACGGCGTTACCGCTGAGGGTATCACTTTTGACCTTGTCCTGTACTACGACCCTGCTGTCGCTACTTTGTTCATTGCAGCCGACGAGCACGACAGAGACTATCACGCAGGCTATCAGTAATAATGTTTTCATAATAATTCTCCCAACAAAAAATTTAAATTAAAACGTCATTATATCAATAACCGGATTCGCACCGTTGAATGGTATTTTAACATATATTATGGAATTATTGCAAGAAGGAATATCGACGAAAAATGGGGCCATCCCGGATGGGGTAATTTTCAGTTTTCTGTCTGGTGGGGTGGTAAACCTTGCTACCTGGAACTCTTTTGGCAAAGTTGTCCAGATACGCACGTCAGCGGCAGTTGTCGTAAAGCTGTAAATCGCCATTCCGATAGCCATCAGTGAGCCGGCATTTTGACCACTACTCTGAAACATATACTGTGCGGTCGCTTTTGCGGTTGCGGAGACTATTGCGCGGATTAGTGTTGCCTGGTAATCTTTTTTGAACTCGGTCTGGATAACACGGTCCATGCTCGCAACCAAGGCTGTGTCGTAGTTTTGGTCCGCGGCCTCTATTTTTAAATAGGGGCTTGCCGAGGCTCTGAATTCCAGCTTTGGAAGTGCGATGCCGGTGTAGAGGATTTTTTTTGTGATTATGAATAATGGCAGGTCGATACGGAATTCTTCTTTTACAGGCCCCAGGCCGTTCTCGTATATCAGCCAGGTTGTATTTTCGAGTTTTTTTGTGCCTGCGAGTATTTCATCTGTAGCTTTCAAATCTTCAGCGATATAATTATTGTCGACCATGCCTAAAGATTGTTTGAACAGAAAATTCGCCTGGGAGTAATCCCCTGCCAGGTTAAAATAGATACCGGCAAGGTAAGTTGTGAATGGGTTTATGAAATCGGGGTATACCTGAAAATCATATAGGCCGGGATAAGACTGTCTGATTTTATCCTGTATTTCAGGGTTGTCCACGTTTTTTTGTATATTGGCGTTTTCCTGTTGTCTTTGATCTATTTCCTGCTGGAGTTTTGCAATTTCTTTGCTGAATTTATCTTTTGCTCTTCTCTGGCGGTCGAGGGCACGGTTGAACTCTACGCGGGCAAGGTCCATTTTTTTCTCCGCCAAGAAGTTCAGGGCTTTGTAGGTATTTACCATGATGCCGTCATATTCCTGACCTTTGTATGGAACTATGTTGTCGTTTATTGCCATAGCCCCTATTGCATCAATTGCGTCTGAATCTTTTAAATCGAAATATTTGAGCATGTTTTCTGCGCTGTCAAAATGGGACGTGCTCTGGGAGTAGTTCTGGTTGAATCTTTCGAGAGATGCTAATTGCAGTGTCCAGAGGAGGTCTTCTGCTTTGGGGTTTTTACTTTTGCTTATTTTTGCCTGTGCGTAATTACAAGATGCCTGATAGTCGTTGGACTGGTAAAGTTTGTTGAAAGCAATGAGGTTGTCTCTCGGAGCATTACAGCCTGTAAGCAGCAGTAATGGGACGATAAGCATTACAAAACGAAGTTTAAGCAACCTGTTTAGCAAATACACAAATACCTCCTACAAAACCACAACAATCCTCAACTTATTCACTTTGAATTATTGTATTGTTATATTCGATATATTCAAGGGATTTGTGTAAAAAAAAAATGCCACCACGAAGAAAAAACAGACAAATTCTATTCAATACCTTTAAGCCAGTAGTTGATGAATATACCCAAATCAGCCAAACCTCTTACTATGCCATTTTATCCGCTGCTATTGATCCTGAAGCCAATGTTGGGCAAGCATACAAAAGTCCACAAAGTCAATCGTTGAGCTGTAATCGAAATCAACACCATCGCACCAATCATTCGAGCATTCACAGGTTACCTCCAGCCAGTTTTCCCCCAGCATCTCGACATCATACCAGTCGGTTCCGAGTTCACGACCGACCTGCCAGGTGCCGGTGTCATAATCCGACCAATATATGTTAGTGAAATCAATATAATAAGAGCCGGTTGCTGTATCGCCGTCAATTGTCCCGGTAACATCCAACGTATATGGCGATGTAGTGCCGTATCCGCTTTCTCTCGCTGTTCCGCTGCAGGAAAATTGCAGTTGACAATCCGAATATGTATAATTTCCGGAGGGATTGAAACTGACAACCGAGCCGCCCCCGATGTCTATATCCCAGTATCCGTCCGTGGTTCCGTCGCACCGCAATATCCAGTCAGAGATTGTCCCGCTGCCTGCGCCGTAATTGTCGCTGTCAATTGTTCCGTTCCATGTGCCAAGCGGGTCGGTTGACAGGCAGAAAGAGGTAAGTTTGGTACTAAACTCACTGACCGATGCCTGTTGCGTTTCCGGATTCCAGTTCCACTCGTATTGGTCACTTCTTATAATACCAATGCCCGGATTCATCCAATAAGTAGTCTCGTCATAGCCATGCCAGTCATAAGGTTCGCTCCACTCGTCTCTGCATAAAACAACTACGCAATCAAAAGTGCCTGCCGGTACTGCAATCTGTTCGATACGCAGAAATGTTATATAAGCGTTTCTCTCCCCATACCATGTGTAATCAGGCGGTATGTGCTCACCATCATATTCACCATAACCAAAATGCAGGTTACTGTCAGATTCGTCCACCCACACGGGCATCAATTCCCATGGATTATTATTACGAACAGTATTAACCCATTCTTCAGTTTCATGGTGTACCCCTTTGAGGCAGTCTGAACTCAAATATCGATTAGCACTTTCTGTTTTAGTTAATGAGAAAGGCGATGTTATGGTGAACGTCTTGTGAAAAACTGCGGTATCATATCCGGCAACTACCTCATTTCCAACAACCTGCTCGGTTGCGCTTCCCCACCAGTCAACCGTACCCTCACCCGGAAATTGCGTTATGTGCATCTGATACTGCCATTTATTACCGACACCGGCGAGATTCTGATTAATCAGTTTATGCGATTTGGCATGGGCAGAATAGGCGGAAAAACAAAAACTTATCAATAGAAAAACAATTCGTGCATTCTTCATCGCAACCCTTTCCAATAGAAATAAGTGGCATGACGGTACCATGAACTATAAAGATTGTCAACAAAAAAATTACTAAACAACGGTGTTAGGGTTTGTACATGTGTTTTTGTTTTTATATAAGGCAGGATTATTGCTTGAGTTATTTGTGGGAATATATTATACTGGTATTGGTTTTGTTGTGATAAATGAGGTTTTTTGATGAGTGAGCAGTCGAAATTAGAGATGTTTGAGAACCCGCATCCGCAGCGGGATTATGTTATAACGATTCGTTGTCCGGAGTTTACGAGTGTCTGCCCGAAGACCGGTCAGCCTGATTTCGGGACGATTGTTATAGAGTATTGTCCGGATAAGCTTTGTATTGAGCTTAAGAGCTTGAAGTTTTATATGCAGAGCTTTCGTAATAAAGGTATTTTTTACGAAGCGCTGACTAATGATATACTGGATTACCTTGTCCAGGCCTGTAAGCCGAGGTGGATGAAGATCGATGCAACCTTTACCCCCCGAGGAGGTATAACCAGTCAAATCATAGCGAAGTATGAGTCTGAAAAATAATATTATTCTTGTGAGGTGTAAGTATGTCCATAACTTTTCACTGCAGTTATTGTAACAAGAAGATTATTGCTAAAGACGGCACTGGTGGGAAACGTGGCAAGTGCCCTTCCTGTCATAACAAAATATATGTACCAAATCTTAATCCTGATGAAGACGAAGGTGAGCTTACGTTTACGCCGATAGATGAGCAGGAACGCAAAAGAAAAGAAGACCTGTTGCAGGAGGGTTATCAGCTTAGCCAGGAGATATTAAAAGAACGAGCTGAACCCGATAAGAAGGTGTCTCAACACAGCACATCCAGACCTGCGGCAGCAATTGACCCGAGTAAGATTAAAGATACTATTATTATATGCCTGAGGAAAATGGCTGATGGTAAATTAGCAGAATCTGATACTATCGCCAGATCAATAGCGAGTGCAGGCCCCAAAGGAAGGGATGAGCTTGACGCGATCGCATTGAGTGACATCCCCGACCAGAAATTGGCAGATATTCCGCCTGGAGTTCTTGCGGGACTGATAAGGACTTTGCGAGGCAAGATCCGTTAAGAGATTTTAAAGACCACTTCTAAAAATTCTTTTTGGCACGCAAGCTAATTTTTTCTTAGCGGTGCTTTCAGTCCGGGGATGGTCCCATTACCGGTCTAAAACCATAGTGGAAAAATTTATTTTCAGGGCTGCTTCCTATGCGTTGATCGACGGTACAGTCACCAGGAAGGCTGTACCAGCTTCCGCCTCTGAGGATTTTATAGTTTCCAAACTGACTGCTGGTCCATTCCCAGACATTTCCAGCGATATCATGCAAAGAATATTTATTCTGTACATAAGAATAGTAATCTATCGGAGTTGTCCATGGCCACTGACCATTTTCAAAATCATCCCCTGATCCCCAACAGTTGCCGAGGTAATTATCCCATTCGTTTCCCCATGGATAGCTCAGATCTAAAAAGCTGCCGCGAGCGGCATATTCCCATTCGTCTTCTGTTGGGAGTCTGTAGCCATAAAAATCACAAAAAGCATTGGCGCCGTACCAGCTTACACAAACTACAGGGTGCTCAGCCATATCGTTATCGTCTTTTGTCCGTACGGTAAATTCACCATCGTCAAAATCGATCTGGCTGTATGAATTATAGTAATGTATGTCGAAATAAGGCATGATGTTATTAACGTCATCGCTGGCGTAGACGATCCCATCGACCACTTTTATTTGCTCAGGATAGGCAATGTTGAGGTAAATACAATATTGCTTATTTGTTGCTTCGTACTTACTAATCATCCAGGCCATATCGGGGATTGGAACGAAAACCATTCCCGGTGAATTATAATTAAGCCAACCGCAAGCAAGTATTCCAAGGTCTTTTGTATCAACAGAGCCGTCACCATCGATATCCGCATTCTGACAATTATCCGGTGCCGCACAAGTAGAATCTAACCACCATAAGGCAATATAAGCATAGTCCTCAAAATTGACAACTCCATCTGCCTGAATATCAGGATTGAACATTTTGGCTAAGACCGAAATAAAGTATTCATCAATTTCTTCATCATTGCCGGATTCGTTAATTTCCAGATAGTATAAGCCGGTAGATAAATCCATCTGTATTTTTGAATAGTCCCTGAAGCCGTCGTTATCGTTGGATTCGATTTGGTTAAGCTCGCTATCGTAAAGTGTAATGAATGTATCAGAGCTGCTATTGCCTGAGGTTTCGATCGTAACGGATGAATTTACTATGATATTGAATTTTACCCAGTCAATATCACCCAGAGGCTTTATGCTATGTTTTTGCAGGTTGCCACTTATTGATATACTTTTGGCCTGTGAGGATTCGTCGTCCGGCTCATAAGAATCTATACCCCAGCTTTCTATTGCGTCAGTGAGATTTACACGGGGTTTGGTGATACTAATTTTTCCGTCAGTTACCGGATCGCCTGTGGTGGCAAGTAACTGTCTTACCTCGCTTGGTGGGAGATAGCTGCCTAATAACTGCTTTGCAGCCTGCTGGATAGATGCAACAGCACCGGCGGCGTATGGACAGGCAGCTGAAGTGCCACCAAAGGACTCAGTATAATCTCCGGATGTGTATCCATCTGAGCCGGCAATATCGGCAGTGTAGGCTTGGTTTGAAGGGGCAAATATGTCAAGAAAATCCGCAGTATTTGAATATGATGTCACCATGTCTGGTTGTGTGTTATCTATTGCATAGAAGCCTGTGGAACAGCCTTCGGTGGGTATTTTAGCTGCACAGGAATTTCCGTCAATACATGGGTAATAATCTCCGAACGATGCATCGTAAACTGCTCCTACGGAAATAACATCTGAAATACATGCAGGCCAACCCATTGAATCACAAGCTCCATCATTACCAGAAGAAGCAAGTAAGGTTATACCAGCACTTACAGCATTAGCTGCAGCTTGTGTCATAGCTGGACTGACTCCATCGCAAGATGAAGTATATAGCCCACCGCCAAAACTTGTGCTTATAACCATTATAGGATTATTGGGGTCGGCCTCTTTGTTACTAACGCACCAATCCCATGCAGCGATCATATCGTCGCCGCTTGCACTGCCTGAATTATCGGGGCTGATCTTTAATGCGTATAGTTTCGCGTTATAAGCTACGCCTCCGATATAGTCACCAGTATTGCCAAGGTCACCGGCGGCAATACCGCCGCAAGCAGTTCCGTGAGCATTTCCGATGCCCATGGGATCTTCATCGCCTTCGCCGAAATCATAACCACCAATTACCTTAGAGTTCGGGAAACCGCCTGCTCCGAGCATTGGGTGCGTATAGTCAATTCCAGTATCGCAGATAGCGATGGAGAGTCCTTGGCCATTGAATGTGGAACGGGAAACCTCTGCGTTCATTAAGGGGATGCCCTGCTTTAGATGGGCCTCTAATATTAAGACCGGCTCAATCGACACAACACGGGGATCATTTATAAGCTCCTGCAGTACGTCGGCAGTTACTTCGCATGAGAAGCCCGCCTGGTTTTCGAAAAGACGACGCAGTTTGAATTCATTCTGATTCAGTGCGGAGATTACGGAAAGTTGTGTTATCTGGATTTGAGCTTGCAGAGGCTTGAGTGATTGAGCGGAGCTGAAATCCGTAGAGGCAACACTCATAGGCTCGGCTAAATTGACTATAACTCTGGCAGTTTCCTGTCCGGTTTCAAAACTACTTATTATCTCTGCGGGATCAATAAGTTTATCTTCTGATAAAAAAGAGTCAGAGGCTGCGCAGATCTGCCCTATCTGGAATACAATTAGAAAAACTACCAAAAAAAATGCTGCCTTTTTCATCACAAAACCTCCACACAAATATATTTTCTACTTATAAAGAACAAACTCCGCAGGAAAAATGCTGCTCCCTTCCTTTAAAGTTTATTTGCCTTTCCACTTTATACCGGAATTACTTTACACCTCTTATATCACATTTCAAGATAAAGTTCAAGAAGAAACGCCATTTTTTGCCTATTTAACAATTTTTATGGTAGTTAATCAGATTCAGTTTTTCAGGTTAGATTAAGGGAATGAACTCATATAAGGGTTCTAAAGAGGTTTAAACTATTTTTTTTCGTTTGGTCCAATAAAAACCGGGGCCAATAAGAAATAAATATTATTCTTATCGGGCTAAAAAAAAAGTTCGATATGAGGCTTCATAAAATTTGGAAGCGGGGCAATGGTTTTTTATGCTTTAGGTGTAAGGATAGAAATAACAACATTGAAGGAAGTATATTTGACAACTTAGAATGGAGATATTATGTACGCTGGAAAGAGACCGACATTAGTTCATGTTACCCACGAGGCTGCACGCAAAATTGGTGGAATAGGGGCAGTATTAAACGGATTTTTTACCTGCAAGTCCTATCTTGATGCAGTTGA
>JAGLTN010000574.1 GCA_023135255.1 Planctomycetota bacterium | reverse complement strand
TCATATCCAGCCGCGTTATCTCCAGTCCAAATGTTCGCCGCGTGGGAATGATGTGCGAGAGGGCGGTTTCCATGCCCATCGAATCATGACCGAAGATCACTACCCTTCTGCCTTTAAGAGCAACAGCAGTAACAGCTGCATAACACCAATCTATAAGAGCCGTTGCAGTTGCATCGCTCATCATTGGGTTAGCGCCTTTGTCGGCCCAGTTGCCCACATTTAAAGTCACCATCTTCCCGTACTGACTTATCGCCCCGTTCAAAGCGTGCGCATAAACAACGCCCGGCTTAGGTGCACTGTTGCCGCAGGTTATATTTATCGGTGTCTCTTTGGGGAACTGCTGCAAAAGTGAAATAGTTGTCAACTGTGGAAACGCCCATGTATCCGGCACACATACCAGTATATCAACGCCGGCTTTTCTAAACTGACCAGCAACAATATCCGCCTGAGGTTCACCATCTACGAGAATATCCGAATACACTACAGATACTTCTGTCTTGTCCGGCAAAAACACCGACCCGCTTATCACTTCGGCAGCCATCTTAACAATATTTTGACATCGGCCTCTGCTGTCTTTGTCAACACGAGGATCACCTGCTGAGAATACACCTATAACAGGAGCTTTGGGATTAGCTTTCCTGATAGACGGCAACTTAACCGCTGAGCTTTTTTTAGCCATTTTTATTCTCCTTAACCAACCGGATAATATTTATTAATTGCTGTCTTGAATATGACAGACTAATACACACACTTGCGGGCTTCATCAGCAAAGGCTTTGATCAATTCAACATCTGCATCGAAGAAGTGATCAGAAGGCGACAGAATATAACCGCCACCCTCACCTGCCTGTTCAAAGCAATTGCGAACCTGTCTGCGGGTTTCTTCTTCTGTGCAGTCTTCAAAATAATGGAACTGATCCCAGCCTCCGATCATGCAGACTTTGCTGCCTATACGTTTTTTAGCCTCAGCCAGATCACTGTCGCCACCCATATCAGGCGGAGTAAATGTCTCCATTGCATCCGGGCCCATAGCTGCGATATCTTCAAGTATCGGCATCATCCCTCCGCAGGTATGGTAAACAACACGCTGGCCTGCCTGGTGAACCGCCGCGATTATTCCGGTATCATAACCAGCTACATATTCATTGAACATATCCGGCGAAATAACAGATGTCGAAGCATCTCCACCGCCAAGCTCCCATATATCATAATTTGCGCCCTTAGTTGTCTTCATAAAATCGATCTTCCGTTGCTGAAGCATTTTCAAAAGACTATGAACCCATTTCGGATCATCGAAAGTGGCCATTATCATTTTTTCCGTACCGACAAGACAACACGCATCCTGCCAAGTCCCCGGCTGACCAAAAATATCAAAGCAGGGAATATGTCCCCTTATCAATGCCTTGTCGCCATACCGCTGAGCAGTTCTGTTAACTTCATCAATATCACAGGTCGGCGAGGTCATAAATTCCGCAATGATATCAATGTCAGTTTTTTCTTTTATCAAATGTTCCGATACCCAAGTCGTCATCTCATTAGACTGCAATACAGTTGTAAGATTGCCTTTAGGCGTTGTAATAGTAAATCTTACGGTTTTATAATTAGGATGTTCCAGCTCTTCAGATGAGATACGCCAGTTGTCAGTGCTTATTCTTTTGCTCTCCAAAAAGCCCGGCTCGCCTTGACTGGGATCACAATACTCACCCCTGCTTTCATCAGGCTTGTGAGGGACAATCCAGACTATCCCATCCATTCCCATTTGTTCAAAAAACTCATCATTGGAAATACCGCCCATATGTTTATTAAGAAAGTAAGGCATGAGCTGATGTGTAGTTACGGGCAATCTATCAGGTTTGCCGCCTTGTATAGCAGCCAAAAGACGTTGCTTGGAACTCATAGACATTACTGGTTCTCCTGAAATTTATCTTAAATAACTAAAGTTTACAAAAAATAATGTATACTCAA
>JAGLTN010000573.1 GCA_023135255.1 Planctomycetota bacterium | reverse complement strand
AGGTACTCAGAACAAAATTTTCCATCTCTTCTACAGTAGGATAATCCTTTTCGCCTGTAAAGCATTTTACATCGTCAATAGGCGTCTCGATATCTGCTTTTGCTGTTGAACCGCCCGACCAATGCACATTAAACCAGAATAAGCACGGCTTAAAAATCTGTATCATTGTCTTTTTTTCGATTTCAATGATTAATCGTTCCTATAATAATCGATGATTTTAATTTTGTCTTTTCTTGGCAAAGCTAATATGATTAGGAAGGCAAGGAGGTATTTGGATATCTTTTTTATTGTAACTATTCTTTTTAAACTGAGCTGATAATAAATCAAGGTATAATCGTAAATCTACCGGATACCAATAAATTGCTTTTTTATAGAATTTTATAGCATATGATTGAGCCCCTAATTTTGAAAGTGATTTTGCCGCTTTACGATATCGGTGCCTTATTTTACGACCTGCGTCCCTTCTGCTGACAAGTTTATTTCCTCCTAAATATCGGTAAAACCTTTCCAGGATATAAGCCTCATAGATTTTTTTGAAATGTTCTTTTCGATTATTAGAAAGACCACTTTCAGGGTCACCAATTTTCACATAAGTATCCGGTACAAAGAAAAATTTAGTGTTTTTCGTCATTCTTAAAAAAACGTCATAATCAACTCTGCTTTCAAGATTTTCGTCCCAATAAAGATTATTCCAAGCTGATTTTCTAAAGCACATTGCCGGCGGCAGGAGACAGGGGCTGTTTTTAAAGTAGTGTTTGGTTATCCAACCGGAAACCCTGCGTTTTTCACTGCTAGGGGCCTTACATTTTTTAACGTCATCTATAGCAAAACCTTTTGCATACGCGGCACCAAAGGACGGGTTTTCTTTGAAAGTTTTTATCATAGTAAAAAGAAAGTCGTTCGGCCAAATCGAATCTGAGTCAAGAAAAGCTACGAATTCACCTTCCATTTCGTATAACCCCCTATTCCTTGCAGCTGCTACTCCCAAATGTTTCTGGTATATATATTTTAATCTTTTGTCTTTTATTTCTTTTACCAGATTGCCAGTTTCGTCTGTAGAACCATCATCAATTACCAAACACTCCAGGTTATTATAGCTTTGCTCCAGAACACTGTTAATTGATTTTAAAACCCAGCTTGAACGATTATAAGTCGGAATTATTACACTTACTTTAGACATAAATTTGTATTTAGTCCTTATTTAGAGAAACAGTAATTTTTTTAGGCAAAGGTTTAGGCATTTGCCAATTGGAGAATTCATCATTTTTTTTGCTTAACAATATCCATGCTTTTAAAAGATCAAAATAGAGCCTAAAATCAAAAGGATAATAAATAATACCCTTTTTAAAAAAAACCATCGAAGCACGTCTACGTTTTTCTTTAAATGATACTTTTCCAGCTCTTCTGTATTTATGGCTCAATGTTCTGCGAATTTCAAATTTAGAAGCATATTTGTCACCACCAAGTTGATAACAAAACCTTTCGAAGGATAAAATACCGTTGCATAACTGGTCTACGGTTATATTTTCAGATTGGCTGTTTTCAACTTCTCTTCTGATTACACTGGTTTCACCTACAAATACAAATGGAGTTTGGGTTGATAAACGAAGAAAAGCATCGTTATCTTCACCTGTTGTTAACAATTCATCAAAATACCATCCTTTAATACATTCTTTTTTAAATAGTGTTGCCGAAGGCATTATACAAGGCCCTCCTTTAAAAAAGGCTTTAGTTAGCCAACCAGACTTGTACCGTTGTTCTCTGGCAAACGGAAGAGCTATTCCTTTATCGAGTTGAGTGACGCGGGCATAAGCGACACCGTATTCATCTTGCGACTGTATATGCTTTATCATCGTTGTCAAGTAATTACTGTCAGGCCATAAATCATCGTGGTCTAAAAAAGCAACATATTGACTGTGTGACTTAACTACCCCGAAATTTCGAGCACTGCTTTGTCCACCATTTTCTTTGTAATAATATTTCACCCTCTTATCTGGTATTTGTTCCACAACAGAGCGCGTATTATCACTTGAACCGTCATCAATTACGAGAATCTCAAAATCTGTATAATTCTGCTTAAGAACGCTTTCAATAGCTTCTTTGAGCAGTTTGCTACGATTATATGTTGGAATTATCACACTAACAGTTGGCATAATATGTATCCCCAATCATTTCTTTTTAATAAGCCTGAAAAGTTCTTGGCCACTGTGGGTGTCTTTTGGTTTATTTTTGGTTACAAAATCGATATCTATTTCGTAGCCTGTTTTATATTTTTTGTCGAGTGTTTCTACTGTGTGTTCTGGTAGGCCATCACTTTCGTTGTCGGTAGAAGTATTAACCATGTTTACCTGAATCGCAGCGGCACAGTTTTTCTGAAAGTATAATTTGCCTGGCACCTTAGATGGGTTATTTTGGCACCAGCGGCAATTCCAGGATTCGAGTGTGTTAGGACTAAAGAAATAGCCAAACGATTTTAAGATTTTACGCTTAGACAACACTCGGCCAAACATTTCAACAAAACAACTGCCGGGGGCAAAGAGTTTTTTACAAAGAGGACAGCTGTTCATCTGGCTTTGTATTATATCTTTTACAAACTCACTTCGGTAGACAGTTGCGCAAAGTTCGAATGGATACCTGGTGTTAGATAATTTGCCATTTTGCCAATCCAGACCATAAACTTTCTGATTTGCTATGTCATATTCGGCAAGCTTGTCGCCGCCTTGATCTATTATTTCTTTGTTGAATCTTAAAGAGAAGCCGAAAATATCACTGCTGAAATCGTCAAAGCATTTATCGATTATAGCGAAGTCTACAGAATCAAAGTAAATCACATCGTCAATGCCAAAGAGAATGTACTTTGTGTCGATGCAATTTAAAATGTCCATGAAATCTTTATGGAAATTCTTTTCCCGAACAATAATACAGTCAGGGAACTTGGCGAAAAGCTTTTCATAGGAATCAGAAAACAGCTCTTCTTTGTACAGGATATAAGTTTGTATTGTCTCGGCAGGTAAAAACCGGTACAGGCTTGTAAGATATCCATCAAGCTGTAATGGTCTGTTTTTGGTAAACACAATATTACTAATCATTTTGGGCATAGTTTAATTATCCAGCTGGATATTTTTTACTAAATCTTTCATTACTTCAGACTACCTGCCTTGGCATAATGCCTGCTTATACTTAAAACACGGGGATAATAGCATTTTCATAGTGACTTGGCTATATAAAATTCATGGTTAAGGTGTCTAAAGTATTGTTTTTCGGTATTAATACAAAAGATTTAACCGAGATTATTGTTACTATATTCTTGTTCAAAAGACTGTAATATCTGTATTCGGGGGAAGATTTTTAAGATAATTCTCGAAAATTATCGAAATTACACTCAAAACTAAAACTGCTGTAAGTTCTTACTTTGCAGTATCTTGCATTTAAGCTTCAGAGGATTTGAAAAAATGCGGATGAGAGGAGTCGAAC
>JAGLTN010000572.1 GCA_023135255.1 Planctomycetota bacterium | reverse complement strand
GGCGGATGGATTATAATCACTATCGACCGCACAGCAGCCTGGACTACATGGCCCCGGCAGCGTTTGCGGCGACGTGTATCCCTCCAGGCTCGGCTTCGCCTCGCCTTCTGGGACACACGTATCAAGACGTAAATACTCTCATAACAACTGGTACATAAAAAGGGGGCAGGCCAGTGAGGCTGCAACATCACGATGTAACCTTACGAAGCCACATTGTAAACTCACAACGCCACGATGTAAAGCTGCAATTCGACGATGTAAGCCTGCAATTCGACGATATAAGTGGCCAAACTTTCGTTGTGACCTATAACTGCCCGCTGGATAGATTGATTCAAGTCACGAAGCTGAGATATTCCAATTGTCTCCCTAAGTTCACTTCGATAAAATTACAGTCCGGCATCGGCTCAACCGGTTCAAATTTCTCATCGAAATATTTACTGATAAATTTACATTCCTCTTTGCATGGCTCACCAAGTTTGATAGCAACAATGCGAAACTCACAATCGGGACTAAAACTTTCTGGTTTCTGCTTATAAGCCATATCCAATCTTTCATTTTTTCCAAGTTTCTCTTCCAGCTTTTGCCCTTTGTTATAAACGACCTTGCAGCCCACAATCAGAAATCTCCGTCCATCGCTAATAAAGTAGTCGTTGATATCCTCTGTCAGTTGTTTTGGGTCGTTAATTGTTACGATATATTTACCAAATATTTTCGACATATGTCTGGGGTCTACGTCTGGCAAACACGTGCAAAAGCAAAATATAGGATTACCCAATTCGGAGTGATGCTCCTGCAAGCCCTGTTCTCTCGTCCAGATAGTTTTTTCTGCAGGATTTGGAGAAACCCAACCTACGGTCACGATACCGGGTTCTTTCGTATGTCCATAGTCTTCAGTCGGATCACAGCGTGACTTATCTTCAATTGCTTTGTAGGAAAGTTGACAGCCCATGCGAAAAGTGCCTTGTTGTATGAAATCTTCTGCGTGCTCTTTACATTTGAACGCTTTATAGCAAAACTCAGGAAACTCACCACAAACTTTATTTGTATTCATTTTTCCCCTCCATGGATTTTATTGTATCATTCATTCTATACTGCCCGTAAGTTCTCTAACTGCTGATATGTTTTTTGCCTGACAGAATTTTTCGATACCCTTGACGATTCTTTCACAACTGCGAGGCTCGAAAAAACTTGCCGTCCCCACAGATACCGCCGTCGCTCCTGCTATCATAAATTCAATAGCATCGCCGGCATTTCTTATCCCGCCAAGACCTAAGATCGGCACATCCGTATTTTTGGTAACCTCATTATAGACCTTATTAACCAGGTAAACCGCCATAGGCTTTATCGCAGGGCCCGATAGTCCGCCCGTCCGATTAGCGAGTACAGGCTTTCTTGTTTCAATATCAATAACCATCGCTGTAAAAGTATTCACTAAGCTAAGCGCGTCAGCACCATTTTCAACTGCCGCCAACGCAGTTTCACTGATATTTGTCACCGTAGGCGTCAACTTAACAATAAGCTTCTTATCACCAGCTGCCTTTTTAACTTTAGCTGTAATGTCAGCCACCTGCACCGGATCAGTACCAAAGCTTATCCCGCCTTCTTTAACATTCGGACAGCTGATGTTTAGTTCAAACCCCGCAATAGCATTTTCCCCAGCCAGCTTTTCTGTTACCTCTATATAATCATCGATCGTCGTCCCCGCAACATTAACAAAAACCGCAGCTTTCATCTTAGCCAGCACAGGAATCTTCTCTTCGATAAATCTATCCAATCCGATATTAGCCAAACCGATAGCATTGAGCATCCCCGAATCTGTCTCCACCATTCTCGGCGTAGCATTACCTTTCCGAGGCTTAACAGAAATGCTTTTAGTAATGAACCCACCGAGCTTATCAATATCCATAAACTCGCCCAGCTCATCAGCGTAGCCGCAAGTCCCCGAAGCCGTAAAAACCGGATTAGATAATCTAATCCCCGCAAAATCAATACTCAGATCGACTATATTTTTCATAACATACTGTTCCCAATTGAATCTTGCTGTTTATCCGCGGATATTTACCACCCTAAAGGGTGTAAACCACTTCCCGGCTGTCAAAGACAGGTCCGTCCTTACAGCACATCTTGTAAAAAGTTTCATCTGTACCTTTTTTTCTGCACTCGACAGCACAGCTCTGGCAAAGCCCGATCCCGCAAGCCATCCGCCTTTCCATACTGACCTGGCAATCTATCCCACGCTTTTCAGCAATTTCCGCCATCGTCGCCAGCATCATCTCAGGCCCGCAGCAATAAATAATAATATCTTTCATTTCAGCCTTACAACTATCGAGCCAACTCTCCATTGCCCCCGTGACAAATCCCTTAAACCCCGCCGAGCCGTCATCGGTAGCAACAATGCTTTTAGTCGCCGATTTGGAAAATTCATTCAGACAAAGTGTGGGCCGAGCGCTGAAATCACCGAAAGGCTTCTCAAAAGGAAGTCTGTCCACAGATTGAGCACCCGCAAAAGCGACCACCTCCATACCAGGTATCTTCGCAAGCTCCCTGGCAAGATGCTGCAAAGGCCCAGCACCCATACCACCAACTGCCAGCAACGCAACCTTTTTATTCTTATCGATATCGAACCCATTGCCCAAAGGTCCAATTACGCTGACAACATTACCTTCCTTCAATTCCATCATCCGCAAACTCGCAGGCCCGACACAGCAATAAAGTATTTCAATATTCACCACATCCCCGCAAACCTCAACATCTGCCAGACTGAAAGGCCGGCGAAGTATAATGCTTCGGCCACTCGCATCCCGCAGTTTCTCAGGTATCTTATCCATCGCCGGCAGCGGAGCGCCGCTCAAATCAATTTCCACGAATTGCCCCGGAATAAACCCCGCAAAAAGCCTCGCCCCATCTCCGCAAAACCCAAGATTGACCCTGTAAAACCCCTCACCAATACACCGGTTCGAGTTCACTTTCGCCTCAAAAATGCCCTTTTTGCTGCCATCATCGCACATAATTCTATTCCAGACTGAAAATAAAAACGGCCGAGTCATCAACAACTCGGCCGCATTATACAAACTAATAGCTTCTCTTACAAATACATACTAATCTTAGTTAAATTTTCCCACAAATTACTTTGCAACTCCAAGCGGACTAAAAACAATATAAAGTATCACAGTAAGAACGATCACAATCATACCAGCTATGAAAGCACCCTTGCTGCTCTTAAGATCAAGATCAGTTGTAGATTCAAATGTAATTGGTTCAGCCATTGGTTTAACAAGCCTTATGATCGTCATTGTAACCAGGCAAAGCCCAAAACAAACCGCCATACGATTCAGGAAGTTCAAGTCAGGTACAGCATACTTGAGCACCGAGTAACCCACAATATTAACGAGAAGCGATACCGCACCACAAATTCTCGGAGCCTTCTTAACTACAAAACCAAACGCAAATGCCGCCAGAATACCCGGGCTGATAAGTCCCTGTACTTCCTGGATAACAGTAAAGATGCCCTTATTAAGTTTCGGACTATCAAGCACGAACGCCGAAACAACAACCGCAAGCACACCGAATGTAATAACGCACATCCTGCCGACAGAAACAATCTTTTTCTGCTCTGCATCTTTATTCAGATATTTTTTGTAGATATCCATTGTGAAAATAGTACTTGCCGCATTAAGCAAAGCCGCCAGAGATGAAATAACCGCACCAAGCAAAGCCGCCAAAGTAAAGCCGAACAAGCCATTCGACGGAATCACATTCGCGATCAGCTGCCCCAATGCCATATCAGATTTGAACACACCGTCCTCCTGCATATTCTGATAATAAAGGTTAAAAGCAATAATACCCGGAACAACAACAATGAACGGTATGAGCAATTTCATAAACGCACTAAACACAATACCTTTCTGTCCCTCAGCAAGCGATGCAGCACCAAGCGTCCTCTGTGTGATATACTGATTCAAACCCCAGTAATAAAAGTTAGGGATCCACAGGCCAACGATAAGTGCCGTCCAGGGCAGCTTAGGATGATCCGAAGGCAGATACATCGTCATCTTACTGGCATTAAGATGCCAGAACCTGTCCCACGCACTCATACCCGAATCCAGTGGCACAGTTTTTATCGCTCCATCGACCAGTACTGTAGCCTCGTTAACCAAACCAAGCTTAATGAATACGAGGATCATAATAATAGCACCAGCGATGATCAAAGCTGAACCCTGAATCAAATCCGCCCACGCACAAGCTTTCAAACCGCCTGTAACAACATAGATCAACGCAATAACAACAATAAACAGCGAGCCAGCCCACAATGATATCTCGTAGCCCATCCTCGCCTTAACAAATGTCTCGATCGTCAACGCCCCCGAATAGGTAATGCTGCCCACCAACACAACATAAATCCCCAGCGTTGCTACTGCCATAATTAACCTTGCTACCCAGTTATAACGATATTCCAAAAATTCAGGCATCGTATAAATACCCGCTCTGAGAAAATGAGGCAAAAAGAAGAACGCAACAATAACCAACGTCACCGCTGCCATCCATTCGTAGCTCGCAATTGCCAAACCAACACCGCCAGCAGCATCGCCGCTCATACCCACAAACTGCTCAGTTGAAATGTTAGCGGCAATTAAGGAAAAACCTATCAGCCACCATTTCAATCCTCTGCCCGCGAGAAAATAATCTTCGCTGGTGTTCTTTTCTTCTCGGCTCTTCCACAAGCCGATAGCGACTACTCCTGCGATAAATATCACAAATACCGCAATGTCTATATAACTAAAATCCATGGCAAATCCCTTTCTTAAAACACTTCAGACTTACGATCCTTTAGAATAAATTAAAACAGCATTATATACCTCTCAGGCACAACTGCAACAAAATATTACAGCCAAAACCTTAATGCCTCAATGTGTGCTGACTTGACATGTGACCTCAGACCGGCACTTGTCCCCAGTCGGTATAGTGCGTGTCGAACCCCTGACAGTCGACAGGGAACAACCTGTGTCCCAATAAACTGCGTATACCCTCCCTTACATACATCTCTGACAAATGTAAATACACCATAAGCCAAAGAATATTCCGTTTATCGTGGAAGATTCTAAAAACCCCACATAATAGCAAGGCTTTTAGAGCATTTTAATATTTTCTGTTTGCATTTAGGCTTCTCGTGAGGACAAGGCTGACAAGGAAGAAAACGCAACCCTACTTGTTGT
>JAGLTN010000571.1 GCA_023135255.1 Planctomycetota bacterium | reverse complement strand
TACCGACAGTTCAAAATCAGAGATTGGCGTTTCGAGGATTTGGCTTTTGCGGGTCCTTTTCTTTTCCGTTTCCTCGTCGTAGAACATTGTCTTTGAGCTTTCGATGTCTTTGTCGAACAGCTGGGCTCTTTGGTGATTGGGCTGGTGCATCAACACCATTTCTATGCAATCAGAAGCTTTGTCAAATTCGTCTATGTCTTCGTACAGAACCGCCAGGTTCAGAAGAGCATTTACATAGATCGGAACAGTTTTTGCGATCTGTTTATAATAATCGATAGCTTCTTCCTCGAATCCCGAAAGATCGCAACGGTATGCGAGATGGAAAAGTATCTTTTTATCATCCGGAGCTAACTCAAGAGCTTTTTTGAAATTATCAATAGCTGTTGAATAAAGCCCCAATGATTCCTGGAGACGCCCAAGCTGATAATGGTATTCAGCGTTTACGTTCTCAAAGTTCGCACACTCTGCCAGCTGTTTTTCTGCTGCTTCATAATCTTTAGCATGACGATAAGTTGAAACTATCTTAAGATTGATGTCCAAGCTGTCAGCGCCTGATTTAAGACTTTTCTGTAAAGCCTTGATAGATTTTTCGAATTGTTCAGTTTTGCGAAGAGCTAATCCAAGATAAATGAATTTTTCTTTGCAGTCTTTTGCCTTGTTCAGTTTTTCAATTGCCTGGGTAGTTTTCCCAAGAATAAAAAGGCCAATGCCTGCAGGGAGAGACTTCGAGATATTCTCTTCGACTGTCTGTACGAACTGGCTAATCAGCACGCTGTCTGACATTACATAGTCTGCAAGAGAAGCGATCTGCTCCATTGAGGGAAGATTTTTGCCGAATAAATCAACGTCAATGCTGACAACATCATTAACCTCAGCTACTTCAACATCACTAACCTCAGCTACTTCAACATCATTAACCTCAGCTACTTCATTGGTTTCATTATTAGAATCCATAGGGATCGAACTCCTGTTAAGTTTAAATTAGCGTGGCAGATAGCTGCGCACTATTTTCCTGCGTAAAGCCAAGCATTATAAAGAAGTTATGAATATTTGCAATACTTTTTTTTACCCAGGCCATTTTGCAGTAATATAACACAAAAGCCGTACAAATGCAAATTTCGATAACATCTTTTATAATAAGAGCTTATGGTCAGTCAGCCACTATCTCATACCATAAGGTTTTAAATTTCGCACTGGTTTTAAAGGTTGTTTTTCCGTCAATATTTGTAATTGGTATTGATTTTTTGCGTTTTCCTTTGCCGTCGAGGGCGTATATTTTTTTGATATCTGAATTTATTGTTATCGTTGCCGGTACAGTGGTAACTTGTGAGGGTCCGTGTCCCCATTTTATGCCTACGGAGTTGTGCGCTTCATTCCAACCCATATTCAGATTATCCGCAGCCCCGGCAGCAGTAAGCAGTATTCTCCTGGAATCTTCCAGTTTTTTACCATCGAGACTCGTAAGGACTATCGCCCCGTAGTTTCTTTCGACCTTATCTACACAGATTTTTATACCCGCAAGGTCAAATGATTGGTTTGCGATAAAACCCCAAACGGCCCTTGAAGCATCTCCGGAGGCCTTCACATAGGCTTTTTCTTTGTCTCTGGCATCCCAGACGAGACTGCCGTCATCGCTTTTCAGGAATTTTTCTTTAGTATATATTTTTTCGTCAGGCTTTTTGGCTTTGGGGTCAATGCCTATCTGTCGGCTTAGTGCCATTGAGCCTGGCATGATATTACGCAGCGTTCCCAGAGCTTTTTTCTTTAATGGTTTAAGGTCAGCTCTGCGGAACATATTCGCACACGATACTGTCATTGCAACTTTAACAGGGTTGCCGTTGAGTTCAAAAAACTCTGTAATGTGGTCAACATCCCATTGTCCGGGCAGAGAATGATATTCAAAAAAATAAACCGCGTCCCAGTCCTGTATTGCTGCGACCATAGCGGCAAACGTTCCCAGCGATGCTGAGTACAAGCTTGGGTTCGGTATGTTCCATTCTGACATTGTGTAAGGCATACCTTCGATTCTTTTTGCGGCTCCGGTATTCAGCAGAGAATTAGTCAACGGGAACCATTCCATGGGTTTTGTCGGCAGGAACCAGTCTTCTTTGTCCCAGGAGATATTAGGGAATTTCGGATGCTGCCAATAGATATGTATGTCAGCATAATCGCACGTCTTCGGTATTACCGATTCGTCATGGTAATCGAATTGCGAGGCTGTGATAGGAACTTTAACGCCTAATTCATTGACGAGGAAATTTTTCATATCGACAACAAATTCGGTTTCAGTATCTATCATGAATTGCTTTAAGTCTTTTTTTGCCAAAGGATTGCAGTCATCTGCCGGCAGTTCAATATTTGCTTTTTCGATTGATTGGCCCTGAGGCAAAGCGACAGGTGCCGCCCCTTGCTGCAATTTTATATCAGCCAGGTAGACTTTTTTGAGTCCATCAGTTGAGCCGTATTTCTTTTTAAGCCAGACGTTCCACTGCCTTTGGAATTCACTGCTGTAAGGCTCAGGCAGTTGATAAGCATAGGAAGGGTCTCTGCTGAAGATGTTTTCATTGGTGATCTCAACTACAGCGACAGCCGGGTCATCAACCAGTTTCAATTTTGTATATGGATTGACATGGGTCAGATACATCCTGCAGTATTCTTTGAGAAGCTCACGCATTTTCGGTTCAAAGTACAGTATCCATTTATTATTAGTCGCAGCGATAGGAGGCAACCCCTCGGTTACAAACCCTTCTTCTTCCAGAAATGTCCTGGTTACATGCAGGTTCAGGTCGAAGTATATGCCTTTCTTTCTAAGCTCTGCCATGAAATATTCGAGTTTGTCCTGTTGTTTTGGGTCGAAGACTCTTTTTCCGTTGACCAGTTCCTTTGCCCAGATACCTCTTGGCGATGGATACCAGTCGGCATGGTGAAATCTTATTCCGTTAATGCCGATCTTTCTCAGGTGGGCGGCAATTTTAGCAGCATCTTTTTTATCCGGGAAGTTGCCGTCAATGCAAACGTTAGCGCCCCATATTCTGAGTCTGCCGGCATCGGTATAGAAATGCCCATCTTTGATCCTTACAAAACCGAAATCGCTCGAAGGCCCTGGTGACAGGTAGGACATATCTGTTGCGGATTTACTGCTGTCAAAGCCGGGCACAACAAAAGCAAATCTCTCTTCCACGGCAAAAACATTTGCAGTATTGAGAATTATTATGGCTGTAAACAGGATAATAGTTTTAAAACCTGATGTGTTATTGTGCTTTTTTACAAACATATAGCCTCCTGTGCTAAAATTTTTTTAAATTACCTGAATAATCTTACTATAACAGATACGTTCTTTCCATCTCTAATATAAGTTTCTCTTGCAAATTCAGCACTTTTTGTGTATAATGCTGTTACCGTGGGGTGTACTGCGCATTTGCGTGGGTTTATAATTCAGAAAGGAATTGTGATGAGAAATATTTGTTTTTTGGCCATATCGCTGTTTTTTCTTTGTAATATTTCATTAGCAGGCTATGAAAGCGGCCCGGGCGATGCTATCACAGCTGGTCTTGTTGCACGCTGGGAGTTTGAGGATAATGGAAATGACATTTCAGGAAATGACCATCACGGCAGTATTGTAGGTGGTGCTGAATATAAAGATGGTTTGCATGGCAGGTGCATAAAAGTACAAGGTGGTGGTTATTTTAATGCCGGCGGAGGTAAGGCCCCGGGAGATCCCGACACGTGGGCTGATATAAGAGGCAATTTGACGCTGTGCTTTTGGTTCAGGTCTCATGATATCAGTTACGCTGGTCTTGCAGGATTTATATGTAAAGGCGAGGACGATGCGTATCGTCTTGAGCAGGATGGAGGCTGGCAGGGAACTAAGTGCAGGTTCTCTATCCGGTCGGGGCGTGAAGTCTATGGTACAAAAAAAATCGTTGACAGCTTATGGAATCATATTACCGCGGTTTATGACGGCAGTTATGTTAAGCTTTATATAAATGGTCAGCTTGACCAGCAGTCCTATGCAACCGGCGTTATAGGAACTAACAATGATAATCTCAGTATTGGAAATAACGAGCATTTACTATTGGAACATGGTGTTACCAGCAGAAAAGTAGAAGGTTTGATAGACGATGTCAGGCTTTACGACAGGGCATTAAGTGCTTCTGAGATTTCCATAATCGCAAACGATATTTACAGAAAGTCTTATGATCCGAGCCCGGATGATGGTGCTACTGGACAAACCGAAACTGTTTATATGAGCTGGGAACGTGGCCATGGATATGTTCGCTATTTTGATGTTTATATGGGCACCGATTATGATGATGTTAACAACGCTGATGCAAATACGCCGGGGGTTTATGCAGGCAGGTATTATTGCGAAATGTATGATGCAAAGAATCTGGAAGATTCAACGACATATTATTGGCGTGTTGACGGCGTTACTGAAGATTTTGATGTTTATAAGGGCAATGTCTGGTCATTCAAAACCGTCAGCTCAGGCGGCGATGCTCTCGCGCATTGGGAATTTGAGGGTGATGCTGATGACAGCAGCGGAAACGACTACCATGGTGTAATAACAAAGACTTCACCGGCGAGCACACATAGCTTTGTGGCTGGGCCTTTCGGCGGTCAGGCTTTTGAGTCACTTGACGGCAGCTACATCAATATTACCGGCAGCGGTGCAGAAGACTGGGCCGATTTTCAAAATGGCTCAATGTCTATTGCGATGTGGGTAAAATCTTCAGAAAGTACAAGTGGAGCAACTTTGATAAGTAAGGGCAGCAATGCGTATAAGATCAGCCAGTACGGCACGCTATCAGCGGGCAGGGTAAAAGCTTATGCTAATGGTCCGGGAGCTTCAGTGGGTGATACGGGTGCTCCATATACTGGTTCAACTTGTTTTGACGGCGAATGGCATCATATTGTTTCTGTGCTTGACCGTTCCGCAAACAAACACAAAATTTATATTGATGGCGAGTTGACCGGTACTAATTACAGCTTAACAACCGATTCAGATCCGATGGTTACTAATAGTTATGATCTGGCGATTAGTGCTAATCCGGCAGCGGGGACAAGCTACTATTTCCGCGGAGCGATTGATGATGTCAGCATCTATGATTATGCGTTAAATGATCAGGAAGTTGCGGCTCTTAACAATCCTCAAGTTGCTGGTAACTCTGATCCTGAAAACGAGGCTGCTAATGTTGGTCTTCGCCCAGAACTATCATGGGAAGCTGCAGCCGGGGCAACTGGTTACGATGTTTACCTTGGAACTGATTTGACAGATGTTGATGATGCTAATACAGCTTCGAGCGGTATTTACCAGGGATATACAGATACAAACAGTATAATTTCGACAGAAGCTTTGGAAGATGAAACGACTTATTACTGGCGTGTCGATTCTAACATTGGTGCGGAAGTTACTAAGGGTAGTATCTGGGAATTTACAACCTGCATAGGCGGTGATTTTGACGGCGATAACGCAGTTGGCTATGAAGATTTCAGACTGCTTACTGTCGACTGGTTGGCTGATAGCGGCGTTATAGCTGATGCTGACGGCGACGGTAATTGCAATATGGTCGATTTCGCTATATGGGCAAAGAATCTTTCCGGGACAACGTATTATGTTGACAGTGTTTCAGGCAATGACAACAACACAGGCACAAGCTTATCGCAGCCCTGGGAAACTGTGGCAAAAGCTAACGGTGTGACATTGGGGCCGGGAGATAAGCTGCTTTTCAAAGCTGACAGCCAATATACCGGCGTTCAGTTTAAACCTAAAGGCTGTGGCGCAAACGGCGCACCTATCATAATTGATATGTACGGAGATGGTGATAAGCCTTTATTCCAGGGACAGGGCCTGGTTAGTCCGGTTGTATATATCTATAACATGGAATACGTTGAGCTTGGCAATTTTGAAGTTACTAATACAGGCCCAACAAGAGTAGCTGGCAGAATTGGTGTATCTGTTGAGCTCACTAACTACGGGGTTGGACATCATTTATATGTCAGAAATCTCTTTATACATGATGTTAACGGCAGCCTTGTCAAGGGTGATGGTGGTGGACGTGGTCTTAAGTTTGGAGCAAATGGTTATTTTACTCCCCGGTCATGTTTTGAAGATGTTTTAATCGAAGGCTGTCACTTGCTTCGCTGCGACCGTGATGGTATGGGTCTTAGTTTTGGTTACAGCCACAGGCAATATTGGTATCCGGGACATAATATCCGCATCAGAAATAATCTGCTTGAGGATATCGGCGGTGACGGTATGGTAATTTTGGGCAGCGATGGCGCGATTATTGAATATAATGTTCTTGACGGCGGCAGGACTCGCTGTGATGACTGGGCAGCGGGAATCTGGCCTTGCGGCGCTGATAATACTATCGTCCAGTATAACGAAGTTTGTAATATGGTCGGCACAAGAGACGGTGAGGCCTTTGATGACGATGGCGGCTGTCAGGGGACGATCTTCCAGTATAATTACAGCCATGACAATGACGGCGGTTTCCTGCTGGAATGCGGCGGATATGATGTCGAAGATATCGGCTCAAGGAATATGATAGTAAGGTACAATATCAGTCAAAACGATGGCGACCATACAGGAGCAACTACAAGGGGCGGATTAAGCTTATATGCTGATTCTGTAAATGACAAGATTTACAATAATATCTTCTATATCGATGGCCGATTTGATGTCGACTTTATTGAATTTATTCATAATGGAAATGATAGCCTGCCTGGTTTTATTTTCTATAACAATATCTTCTTTGCTGATGGTATTGCCGACTATAAATACAACCAGGGCTTTAGCAATTACTTCTTTGGCAATAATGTATTTTATGGCAATCATGTTAATAGGCCTTCCGGCAGCGGTACGATAACCACTAACCCAATGCTGATTAATGTTGGTTCTGGCGGTAACGGCCTATACAATGTTGCAGGATATATGCTGCAGAATGGTTCGCCTTGCCTCGGGGCTGGTCAGAAAGTAAGAGACAATGGTGGAATGGACTACTGGGGCAACCCACTGCCTACAACTTCTCCTGATATTGGTGTCCATCAAAAGACTCAATAGCCATATTAAAAAAGTTCAACGGGCTGTGACGTAAAGTTCATAGCCCGTTTTTTTTATTAAAAAAACAATACAGTAATTATCAATTAAGCTTTTTTCCTTTTCCTCAACACCAAACCACCTAAGCCAAACAGTAAAATTGTTGTAGGCTCAGGAATTGGCTCAACCCATGATTTGAAAACAATGTCGATACTCTCAGTAGAAGTATATGTGAGGACACCATTATCATAAAAATAAGTAGTTTTTCCACCTACAGCCTCATAGCCTGGATAACCATATCCATATGTCAGCAAAGATTCTATGGGACTGTTTTCGCTCACTCCAATGCTATATGTCTGGCCTGCTGTAACTGGAGCTTCTACATAAAAAGATACCCAGCCGTCTTGAAGAATTGCTGTATCACTTTGATCAATCAGTGCTTCTATCGAAATGCCATCGTAAACATCAATAATAATGTTTCCACTCTGACCTTCAAAACATAAGATATCTATTTGTTTAAGTGTTCCAGTGATGCTGGGTGTAAAAAAGTAAGTTTCTATTTTTTCCTCATTCTGCGATGGATCAACGTAATAGCCAAGATCCGTTGTGCCATTTTGGTTTAATTGGTACTGGTCAAGTACAAGAGCCGACTGTGCTGATTGATAAATTAAACAAGCAAAAATAGCCGATACAAAAAATACATATCTTATCTTATTCATTTTTCTCTTCTCCTTCAAAATTGATTATCAAAATACCTCTGTCTGCTACAAATAGAAAGCTACTATCTGGAGAAATACAAAAATCGAATTGTCCCTTCTTCTCTTTTTTTTCTCTCCTATCCATGCCAATCAAAGCTGCAAAACTAAAGTCATTATATCCTCAACCATATAAAAAGCAAGAAAAAACAACGATAGGTTTTCAATTTTCAATTCTATCGCCAAAATTTCCCTGTTTTTGAGGCAATTATAATAGTATACTCTCATCTCTGAATATTTCCGGAGTATCGGTTTTATATGAATTATACAGGTGAAATTTTTTTGGCAGGGGTTTTTCTGCTTAGCGGCTTTGTTGCCAGCTTTTCTTTGACGGCTTCAATGCTGCCTCAAAAAGCGGCTTTATTGCTGATCAAGCAAGTTAAGATCGCTGTGGCGGGGGCGGTTTTGCTCTGTTTGGGCTCTTTTTTGCTGTTTGAAGCAGGTTTCCTGCTGGATAATTTTTCTATGGCAGTGGTTGCTCAGTACAGCAGTTCTGCTATGAACATTTTTTATAAAATAAGTGCTGCCTGGTCGGGGTCGGCTGGTTCGCTTTTATTGTGGACGACTTTGGTATTCGTTTTTAACGGCCTGGCTTTGATAAGGTTCAAGGCTGACAACCATCGAATGACTGCGTTGTGTCTGGCTGTCGGTTCGATAGTCGGGTGTTGTTTTTCGGGTCTGCTTGTTTTTGTTGACAGGCCTTTCGCAACTGCTATGGTTACGATTGATGAGGGGGTTGGGCTTAATCCTTTTTTGCAGAATTTTTGGAATGTTATTCATCCGCCTTTGCTTTTTATTGGTTACGCGGGGTTGGGGGTTGTTTTTGTTATTGTGACTGCTTTTGCTTTTTCAGGCGAAAAGACAATCGCAAAATACCGGGCGAAGATAAGGGACTGGTTGCTTTTTGGTTTGTTGTTTTTGAGTCTTGGCATTGCTACCGGCGCGAAGTGGTCCTATGTAGAGCTTGGATGGGGTGGATACTGGGTGTGGGATCCGGTTGAGAATGCTTCACTTTTGCCATGGTTTTCGGCAGTGGCGGCTTTGCATTGTATTGTTGCTATGGGCAGGGACAAGTCGTTTAAATTCTGGGCGATGGTACTGACGCCTCTCGGTTTTGCAATGTCGGTTGTCGCTACGTTTATTACCAGAAGCGGCGTGTTGCAGTCGGTTCATGCTTTCGATAAAAACCCGATGTTTGCAGTTTTGGCTGTATTGCTTTCAGCTATATTTGTGGTTTGGTTCATTTGCGTTTTAAAAGCAATCAAAATAATCATCTCTGATAAGCAAAACCAAAGTAACCAGGCCGCCGATCCGATTCTTTTGGGAAGTTTGCTGATGATCGCTTCGATGCTGATAATCGCAGTAGCGACATTTTGGCCTATAGTTTCAAAGTTTATCGCAGCTGAGAGTTCAGGGGCGGTTTTGACGAGGGGTTTTTATGACCGGGTTATAGGCGCAGTGGGAGTCTTTCTTGTCTTGATGATAGCGACAAGCCAGGCT
>JAGLTN010000570.1 GCA_023135255.1 Planctomycetota bacterium | reverse complement strand
AAATAATAACGAAATTAAGGAGCAGTAAATATGCAATTTTGGATAAATTTCTGGTCCATCTTCTTTTTTGCCAGCCTTGTGATTTTCGCAGCACTGGCAGTGACAGTTACCATAGGCGGATTCTTCAATATTCGATCACTATTAAAAAACCTCAAAAAAGCTCACAAGCAATCTCAGAAAAAGCAAAACTCCCAACAATAAATCGACATAAAAGATTAGAGCAGTTTAATTTTTCCAGCTCAGACTGGCACAAAAAAACAATAAATGGTATAACAATAGCAAATGACGCAGGGTTAGAACTTCCCTGCGTCACTGCTAAATATAAATATGCTACTTATAAGGAGATAGCCGTAGATGAGATTAGAAGCAGTTGACTGGATTTCGGTTATTGCGTTTTTTGCAATTTCACTTCTCGTAGGAATTATTGTCGCAAAAAAAGCGGGCAAGAGCTCATCCGATTTTTTCCTCTCAGGCAGAAGCATGCCCTGGTGGCTATTAGGCGTTTCGATGGTAGCAACCACCTTTTCCACTGACACCCCAAACCTCGTCTCTGACATTGTCAGACAAAATGGCGTCAGCGGCAACTGGGTCTGGTGGGCTTTTCTGTTAACTGGAATGTTAACTGTTTTCGTCTACGCAAAGCTTTGGCGACGTTCAGGCGTAATGACGGATGTCGAATTTTACGAGCTTCGCTACAGCGGAAAAACTGCGGCATTTTTGAGAGGCTTTAGAGCATTATATCTTGGCGTATTTTTTAACATCGTAGTTATGGCTTCTGTCACATTGGCGGCAATTAAAATTGGTAGTGTTATGCTGGACCTAAAGCCATGGCAGACGGTATCAATAGCAGCTATAGTGACAGTTGCGTATAGTATGCTCGGAGGCCTCAAGGGCGTCCTCATCACAGACTTCCTGCAGTTCGGTATAGCAATGTTTGGCGCGGTAATGGCGGCTGTCATAGCGGTAAAACACCCTGCCGTAAATGGCTTAAGCGGCCTATTAACCCATGCCAACGTAGTCGACAAACTAAACTTCTTCCCCGATTTCTCAAATAAAGACATCTTAATGGCAGTCTTCGTAATCCCCCTCGCAGTTCAATGGTGGAGCGTCTGGTATCCAGGCTCAGAACCGGGTGGTGGCGGATATCTCGTCCAGAGAATGCTCGCGGCAAAAGATGAAAAAAATGCACTCGGTGCAACACTATTTTTCAACGTCGCCCACTACGCACTCAGGCCCTGGCCATGGATTATCGTTGCACTTTGTTCGCTGATCGTCTTCCCGGATTTAGAATCACTCCGGGCAGCATTTCCAAACGTAAACCCCGACATTGTAAAACACGATATGGCCTATCCAGCAATGCTCACCTACCTGCCTCATGGTCTGCTCGGATTAGTCGTCGCTTCCCTGATAGCTGCATACATGTCAACAATTTCAACCCACCTTAACTGGGGTTCATCATATATTGTCAATGATTACTACAAACGTTTCATCCGTCCCGATGCAACAGAAAAACAACTCGTTAGAGTTGGACGAATTTCCACACTGCTGCTGATGGTCGCGACATGCATACTTGCCACGTTCCTGGAAAATTCCATGCAGGTGTTCAACCTGATCCTGCAAATTGGCGCAGGGACCGGCCTGATATTCATCCTCAGATGGTTCTGGTGGCGCATAAACGCTTTCAGCGAAATAACCGCTATGATAGTTTCCTTCGTCGTCGCCTGTTATTTCAATCTCATACATGACAAAATAGGCCCTCCTCTTGAGAACTGGGAAAAGCTCCTCCTCGGCATAGCCATTACAACTTTCGCATGGATACTGGTAACATTTCTCACCAAACCAACCGACAAAAAAACACTATACAAATTCTGCAACCTTGTTCATGCCGGCGGTCCCGGTTGGAATGTTATTAAAAAATTAGCTAAAGAAGATGGTGTCAATATCGAAAAAAGCGGAGAAAAATGGGATATGCCTTATGGCATATTGTGCATGGTCTTAGGCTGTGTTTTCGTCTATGCTTCCTTGTTCGCAACAGGGCTGTGGATTTATGGCGAGTCAACCAAAGCCATCATGCTTACGATCCTCTCTGCCGTCTCTGTTGTATTACTACTGAAGTTCTGGGGCAAACTTAATTTAGAATAATTCAGGAAACTCAATGAACCAACGCCAAAGACTAATGGCCACACTGCAAGGCAAACCAGTCGACAGACCCG
>JAGLTN010000057.1 GCA_023135255.1 Planctomycetota bacterium | reverse complement strand
TACATCTTTTGGAAATTTTGCGTAGAATTCGTTAACTTGATTTGCCATTTTTTTAATTCCTTTAATAAACAAAATTATATTTTCATAAAGGCATCCGGAAGACAATCAATTATATCTGTCGCTGTTAAACTTATCTGCCCTTTATTTTTTGCCGCTATATCACCTGTAAGTCCGTGGATATAAGCTCCAAGGACAGCAGAATCGAAAAAGCTCATCTTCTGTGCTTTTAACGCTGCGATTATTCCTGTCAGACAGTCACCTGCGCCAGCCGTCGCCATCCCGGCATTGCCCGTAGTATTGACAAAAAGCCTTTCGCCATTTGTCACAACCGTGCCGGCTCCTTTCAATACGACAGTAGTATTCGTCAGTTCGGCAAATTTCCCCGCGATTTTTTGACGATCATCAGGCATTTGCTTCCTGAACACCGAAGCCCAGAGCCTTTTCATCTCTCCGGGATGAGGCGTGAGAATTAAAGAGGCCTTGGATTTTCTATGCCAACCCCTGAGCTTACTAAGGTTGTTTAGCCCGTCAGCGTCAATAACCAAAGCCAGCTCGGGTATCGTTATCAGTTTTTCGAGTATTTTTTTTATATCGTCGCTGACACCCATACCAGGCCCAAAAGCGATAACATCATTTTCCTCGGCTGCGTTTAGTATCACCGCCATCGCATCAAAAGATATTCGCCCATGCTCATCTTCGGCCAGCGCGATAGTGGTATATGAAGGTTCGATAGCAGCAACTATCGGCAGCGTTGATTTGGCAACTGCAACTCTTACCAGACCTGCGCCGGCTCGCAAACATGCGCGTCCCGCAAGACAAGCTGCTCCGCTCATGCCGGAACTGCCGGCAATTATGCAGACTTTCCCGAAATCGCCTTTGTGCGAATCTGCTTTTCTCGGTGGCAGTTTCGTAATGCTGTCAGTTATTTTCATTTTTCAAAGCCTCTATTTTTTTGTTGATAAGAACAGCGGTAACCGCAGCGGAAAAACCATTGTCGATATTAACCACGCTTACCCCTGAGGCGCAGCTGTTGAGCATTGCAAGCAGTGCAGCGAGTCCTTCAAAACTGCTGCCATAGCCTGTGCTCGTTGGTACCGCGATAACAGGGCAGCTCACCAGTCCGCCTGTAACAGATGCCAGCGCGCCCTCCATCCCCGCGACCACAATGATAACCGAAGCCTTTTGCAGTTTTTCCAGATGAGCGGTAAACCTGTGCAGCCCCGCAACTCCGATATCGCAGATCAACTCTGTAGGCTGGCCCATTATCTCAGCGGTGTTTTGTGCTTCTTTTGCAACCGGCAGATCAGCGGTGCCGGCGGTGATGATAGGCAGCACAGTTTTTATTTTTGGTTCGATCTCGGTTTGCTTTAGCGTAATAGTTCTGCCCAGCTCATCATAAACAGCATCTGGAAATTTCCCCATCTGCTGAAGCTTTTCAAACGTTTCAGCTTTTGCCCTGGTTGCAAGGACATTATTTCCCTTCGATGCCAGATTTTCAAATATCTCGATTATCTGCTGATCGGTTTTACCCGGGCAGTAAATAGTTTCAGCGAATCCTCTGCGGATATTACGATGATGGTCGATACATGCAAAGCCGAGGTCCTCAAACGGAAGCATCCGGAGTTTTTCCACTGCCTGTTCAATATCGATCTGATTATCTTTTACTTGCTGGAGCAAATTTTTTATATTTTCAGGGTTCAATTTTGCCGACCTTTCATAATTTTATCCGGTAGCTTTTGGTTCGAGTGCCAGATCCGCGAACATATTTTTAACATACTTATAATAAGCCAGCGATGCCACCATCACAGCATTATCAGTGCAGTATTTTTTAGGTGCGATCAGCAATTTCACAGCGGGCTTTTGATTATCGCACATTTGCTGAAGCTGCTGTCTGAGCTGTGAATTAGCCGCTACACCTCCGCCTAACAAAACAGTTTTCGCATTTGTTTTTTTGACAGCTCGTTTTGTTTTTTTGACGAGGACTTCTATGACAGCCGCCTGGAACGAAGCCGCGATATCCGCTATCTGCTGGCTGGTCATCTTGTCGACAAGGCTTTGCCCTTTCATATCCTGTCCCTGACAGTGGTACAGCACCGCGGTTTTTATTCCGCTGAATGAGAAATTAAGCGAGTCTTTATCAAGCATTGTTCGTGGGAACCGGATCGCTTTGCCGTTGCCGGTTTTTGCTGCTTTTTCAATACTTGGTCCGCCCGGATAAGGCAGCTTCAGCATCGAAGCGACCTTGTCAAAAGCTTCACCAGCTGCATCATCTATCGTATGACCTAAAAGCTTTGGCGCCAGCGGGTCATGACAATCGTAAATACTCGTATGACCACCTGAAACGACAAGAGCAGCAGCGGGCAGTTGGATTTCATGGTGTTCTAACAAAGCCGCCTGCATGTGTGCGTGAATATGGTTTATCGCGATAAGGGGTTTTCCCCACGCAAACGCCAGCGTCTTAGCAGCGGTGACCCCCACAATAAGAGCGACCGTCAAACCTGGCTGATTTGCTATTGCGATTGCATCTATTTCGTCTTTGGTCATATTCGCCTGATTCAAAACTTCCTGGACTACGGGGTATATTTTTTCGATATGCGCCCTGGAGGCGATTTCCGGAACAACTCCGCCATATGCCTCGTGCAGCTTGACTTGCGAAGATACGATCGAAGACCTTATTATTTTGCCGTTGGTAACGACAGCCGCAGCCGTCTCGTCACAGCTCGTTTCGATAGCTAAAATATTGATTTGTTTTCCGTCTTTCTGCATGTCGTGATAGTAGCCTATGTGCCCTGAAAAGTCAATGCTGAGTGAAAGATTTGCTTTTGGCTTTGAGAAGGATTTGTTTGGTGATGCTTTTGCATACTCTAAACAGCGAAAATCGTATCGGCATCAGATCCGCCGGTTCAAAATCTGTGCAGGCTATATCAGGCAGGGGGTCGCCGAGGATTTTTATATTCTCGAAATCCTGCTGACCAAAGCCGAGCTTTTTCGCCGTCCGGATGATAGGCAGCTTTGCAGGATCGACCCCAATAAGTTTAGCGCACAGTAACTCGCAGCTGATCGGATCAGTACCGCCGACTATCCAACCCAGAGGTCTTGGGCGTCCTCGTATTGGTCCGGGTCCGTCCATCGCGATAACGCCGTCGATGATGGTCAAAGCGGGATTCATATATTTATAAATCTCTATCAGCAGCGAGCAGAACTCGTTCATATCCTTTCCCTTGGCGAAGTGCCAGAATGCTTTTTGTTTGCCGCTGACACAGCCGAACAT
>JAGLTN010000569.1 GCA_023135255.1 Planctomycetota bacterium | reverse complement strand
ATAAATATACAAAGCTGTCCCGTCATAAACAGCTGCGACATGGTGCCATTTATAATCGAATACACCCATGCTGCCGCTCAAAGGTCTTCCGATACCGGTGCAAAGAATGGTTAGATAATCACCGTCGTACTCTCTGCCGAAAGAAAATGCCGAACCCTTACTGATAATCTTCATATCGTTTTCTGAAGATGAGATTCTAACCCATGCAGTTAATGTCAGTTTATCTGTAACATTAAAGACAGATTGATGAGGAACCTCAACACAATCACCATCGCCATAGAGCATAATGGTTTTATCGTATGCCCATGTTGATTTCGTGGCATCGCTCTGCAAAATCCCATGATTGTCGTTTCCGGAAGAATCTATCGCCTGAGAGGCTGACAAATCGTCAAATTTCCACCACCCGATAAGATTCGGATCTGCTGCTGCAATTGCTGTAAAATTGACAAGACATACCAATATCAATAATAACATCACCCAACTTTTCATACTTTAATCTCCAATATTCCGTATTAAAACACCCCGCTAAACACAAAATTACCTGTTTTCATAATATCGATTTTTTTTATTCGTATATTTCCCAGTGGTCAAGCAGCCGAAATGAGAGTACCGGTTTTCCATCTTCGCCGAAGTCGCCTTTTAGCCGGAACCAGTTTTCATCATTTTCAGCCAGATCCGGATTAGCGGGGATCGTCGCTGTTGCCGGCAACTGAACCCTTCCCATAGGCGGTATTGTAATATTCCACGTGCCGGGGGTAAGTGTGCAACCAGTATATACTTCGTCAACAACAACCTGACCTGTAACTGCAGTATCGCCAAAGTTATACGCCCAGATATCGATAGCTCTTGGCACATTAGGTGCGATAACATGTTCCTGCGTCTCCCACCACTGTGGACCACCTTCTACCGTCGTAGACTTTGGCATCTTCAGTTGCATCATAACGTTGATTGGCTTTTGGGGCCTTTCAGCATAATGCTCTTGTTTTTGCCAGTTAACTTTGTCCAGTTCACCAGTCTCAAGAAGAATAAAAACCGCCTGACCTGTCAACTGCGTCGGAATTTCGGTGCCGATGTATCTGCCGTAATGATCATAGATCGCTTTAACTTCAAGCTCTTGGGTTATAGGCCAATCAGCAACAGTATGATCACGGTTGCCCCAACTGCAATGGCTTTCTGACCATGCAACGATCAAATCGCTTTCAACACCGTCAGGTTTAGCGTGGAATGCATAGACATGACACGGTGCCGAACTGTCCGCTTCATAGATCCTGCCAACAGGTTTTGCACCAGCCATGAATCTGCCTACCGCTGCCAGAGCAACATATTGAGCTCGAGGTGTAAAATCATATCTAAGCATGCCCATCTGAATGCTCGTACCGAAATTACCTAAGATAAAATGGAAATGACGACTTGCACCAGCATACAAAGTGCTTGCATAAGACTGAGCAATGAATTTGCCTTTTAGCACTTCATGAGGATAATCAAAATCATACCATGGACCGCTCGTTTGCGATTCCATACCTCTGTCAGATTCTGTGATCCAGATCGGTTTGCCGCAGGCTGCTTCACGAAGTGGAGCCCATGTATCATTATAATTATGAGGACAGCCATAAGTATGAGTATTATAAGTATCAAAATAGCTCCAGGCCTCATTGGTAAGTACGCCAATGGTGTGTACCTCGACAGATGTCCCGCCATAAGGATTCCAACCAACGATAATATCAGGATCGCCGGCTTTGAAACCAAGATAAGCAGCTTTTTGCAGGCCGCACATCTCATCAATAGTCTCAGCGCCAAAGTCCTGAACATTGGCTTCATTCCAGGGCTCCCATGCATGTACTCGGCCTTTGAATCTTTGTGTCATTTCTTTGCAAAAGTTATAAACATGTCTCAAGTCCGCTGGGAATGCTTCACCATAAACCGGAGACCAGTAGGGCTTGCCATGAAATACCTGGAGAGTTTTCAAACCCGCCGCCGCCTGCATATCCGCCACGGTATCATAAAGAGTATCCTCGGCAACAAAATTGCCCTCGGTCGGTTCCATTTCCCGCCATCTTATCCTGTCTCTTAAGATATTTATACCCGCCAGCGTTGCAAGATTAATATAAGCTTCCAGCTCATCGGGATCCTCATAAAACCACGATGTCGCCATATCAATACATACCGGCGAATCCTGAGGCGTGGGCACTTTCAATTTTGCAAGTACCGCTGCGGTGCTGTGATCAATCTCCTGATCATTAACATCACGGAACGAAACCCAATACCAACCAATCCCAAGACCCTGAACCGAAACGTCCGGCATGTCACCGACGGCAACGACCTGATTGGTATCATTTATAAATTGCCAGCTTACCGCTGAGGTTGCAGCTGACGGAATAGCCACAACGACTTCATCGCCTTCCAAAAATATATTTCCCGGATTGCCTTCTAAAGGCTGTGGAATACCCCTTTCAACTGTGACAAGAGACTTCCACTGAGGCTCCTCGGGTGGAACCCTTTCATCGAAAGAATTGGCAACTTCGCGATAATCTTCAAAGTTGACAACACCATCGCCATTGGTATCAGCCGTCGACAACCCACCATCGTCAAGCCATCTCTCCGCCACTATCTCAAGGTCATATATATTTATAATTTTGTCGTCATTAATATCAAAAGGATAATAGAACAGCTTTATTTCATCTGCACTCAACACGCGGTTATAGATCCGCACGTCATCAATATTGCCGACCCATTCATAATTAGCTATTTCTGCAAAATCACCAATCAAAACGCTGTCATCGTTTGGCGTTATATTTCCGGAAGAAGCCCTTGTCGTGTCTAAGGTACCATCGACATAAATATACGAAGTTGTCCCATCGTAAACAGCTGCGACATGGTGCCATTTATAATCGAATACACCCATGCTGCCGCTCAAAGGTCTTCCGATACCAGTGCAAAGAAAGGTTAGATGATCACCGTCGTACTCTCTGCCAAAAGAAAATGCCGAACCCTTACTGATAATCCTCATATCGTTTTCTGAAGATGAGATTCTAACCCATGCAGTTAATGTCAGTTTATCTGTAACATTAAAAACAGATTGATGAGGAACCTCAACACCATCACCATCGCCATAGAGCATAATGGTTTTATCGTATGCCCATGTTGATTTTGTAGCGTTGCCCTGCAAAATCCCATGATTACCATTGCCGGAAGAATCTATCGCCTGGGAGGCTGACAAATCGTCAAATTTCCACCACCCGATAAGATTCGGATCTGCTGCTGCAATTGCTGTGAAATTGATAAGACACACCAATACCAGCAATAACATCACCCTGTTTTTCATATATCAACCCCATATACTGAAAAATACTGCAAATAAAAATACTGCAAAATACCTTGACAGTATAACAAATTTACCCCATAAAGTCAAATCCCGATAAAACTGCTAGGCTATAAGAATTGCTAATGACAATGGGCATAGACCACTACCCCCCATGTTGACCACCGATAAACAACGGTTACGATGAAAAATATAAGTTTTAAATGCCGGTATAGCTGTTTATGTATCTCAAAATAGGTTTTTAATATTTTACAATTTTCCCGGTTTCCAGGATTTGTGACGTATCTGTCGGCTTCAGCAGTACGACGGAGTCGAGGGACAAAAGCTCAGGGGCCGGCAGCCTGCCATCATATTTAAAGGTATCTTCGGGGTTATCTATCGCCCAGAGCCAAACGCTTATATTCGTTGATTTTCCGGAAAGCAGAGCTTCGATATCTATTTTGCTTTTGCCTTTTTGTAAATCAACCTCTACAAAAGTCCAGAATTCACGGTACTCAAGGTGGGTTTCATGCCAATAATTGGAGTTTTTAATTTGAGCGGCAGCGGGTTGGCCATTGATCTTTATATCAGCAATTGGAGTTGCTTTTTCGTCACCTTCAGAGAGGATAAGCAGTTTGGCTTTTGGGGATTTTACCAGGACGTCGGCTTTTAATTTCAACTGATAGGCATGGTTGTTTTCGAGCAGCAGTTTTGCATAATCACTGTTGGGATCAGTTGGTTTCTCCTTAAATATTATTCTCTTGATCTGCTGATAATTAACCGCTGTTTGTAATTTTTTACCAATACAATTTTTTGCAGGAGGAATATTTTTCAGCTTGTTGTTTTTGGATATCCTAAGAACAACGGTTTCGTATGGCGCCAGAGGAATATCGAGACAATCGTTGAATTTGATATCTTTGGCGTAAAGTCTGACCTGGGGATAAAGGCTTACGACGGAAAGGTTTTTAATTTTTTTCGACAAGCTGGTATTCTCATCAAGGCTGATATAATAATGTTGGGGAACTATCCATGGATTTCTGAGCAGGATAAGCCCTTCGTCATTTTTCCAGTGTGCGTAGCCATAAGGCTGACGAGGCATCTGCGCATCGTTGCTGAATTTCGGCAGCAGGTTTGATTTCCAGGCATCCGGAAGCAGGGGTTGGGTTTGCTGGAGTATATCGGAATTTTTGCGTGCCCATTTCAGGATGTCACCAAGTTGCGACCAACGGTGGCTGTTCATATATTTTGGGTTTATGTAGAGGGGCAGGAAACTGTGGCCTCTCATTATAGTTGTTAAGGCATCGTTTAAGAAAGGTTCTTCGGTTTGATGAATTATGCCGAGGACTTCCTGAGCGGCAATGGGGATATTGAGCATCGCTGCGCCCTGGAGGTTGAAATAATCACGTGCGGAGGTATAGCTTTCGCGGTAGATCGGGCATGGAACCCGACCTTGCGGGGCATCTGTGCCGTAGGTTCCTATTACCGAGTTTACATAGAAGAGCCACCACGGACTCGGGTCCCAACCCATACAGGTTGTTTCGAACCAGATATCAGGAGCTTGCTTTCGAATGCCCTGGAAGACAGATATCATACCTTGTGCGATTTTTTCATAAGAGAGGTATTCGGGATAGTGGCCGTGGTTTTTATCATTACAAATTAAGCTAATGCCGTCAAACTTGATATGACGGACGCCGAAACGTTTTACGATGTCCGAGAGGTTGTTTGTAAATGCCGCCTGGTAATTTTCACCAGCGAGACAACAGCGGAGATAATCTCTGCCTTTGTGATGAACATGGGTGACTTCATAGCCGTTATCTTCAGCCCATTTATTGTCGAGGCCGCCGTTGTAGTGGCTTGAGGGAGAGACCCAGAGACCGAGATTTGCTTTCATCTGTGCGGAGACTTTCCGGATATTATTAAACTCGTCGGGAAATCTTTCTTTGCTGACTTGCCAGATGCTTTTTCTTTGAGACCAGCCCATATCGAGACAGAAGGTGTCGAAAGAAACGCCGGTACGGTCGTAGAGCTGAGTTTTGAAGGTGTTCATAAGGTCAAGGATGTCGTTTTCAGTGAATGGTGATGGTGCGGTCCACCAGCTGTTATAATTAAAATGAAGTTTGTGCGGCAGAGGTCTGTGTGCGTTTATGTATTGTTTAAATTTTTGTTTCTGCCTGCCCGGTTCGGCTATACCGAAGACAGTTTTTTTGGATTCATACCAGATGCCCGGCTTGAGGTCGATGCCGGGGTTATGGCTGATGGTTAGAATGTCGTTTTTAATACTGTTGTTTGCAACGGGGAACTCCAGACCAATAAAAAACCCATCTGTAAAAGCAGGATAGCTCTGGAGCCAGCCTTGGTGCATCTCGATAATCCGGTCGGCTGTATTTATTTTTTCGAGGATTATCTGTTTTAACAGCATGGTGTCAGGGGCGGCTGTAATGCGGAACTTCGCCCATTTTCTTAGCAGCGATTCTGATTTGCTGAACTGCAGCAGAAGTTTTACTTCGAGTAATATTTGATCCGAGACTTTTATGAGTGGGTAAGTTAGCTGTACGATTTGACCTGTGTTCAACTGTCCTTCTATAGCGGTATAACGTATATTTTCTGGTGTTGCGTTTTTTTCGAAGATAAACTGCGGAGCTTTAGTGGAGATTTGCAGGGTTTGGCCGCTATTGACGATCTCGATGGTATCGCTGCTTTGGTTAAACTTGAAGTGGGTTGCAAAGGCAGGTTGAAAGGAAATATAAATAATAAAGAAGCAAGCCGCATGTTTGAAACCGAAGTTCATTTGCTTTTCTCCTAAGAGTTCGATTTGTTAATAAAAATATCATAAAAAACCACAGGACAGCGATTTTAAGTATTTTAACGATGTTTCGATATCAAAATCCTGCCCAAGAATTAAAATTATTGCGACAAATTACGGCTTTGGCTGGAAAAATAAAGCATAAAACGCCGATAACATAGTTGATTGTAGCCTGAATTCGTAAACTTTAGGGTGTTTTATATATGACCAAGACAAAAAAGAACAAGAGAAAGGTTAGCAAAAACAACCATCAAGGCAGCGGTCAATCAGCTTTAAAAGATATAACTGAAGATCGCAGCCTGGAAAATCGAGAGATATCCGATGCCATCAGCAAGATAATAAATTCTTCTGTTAATGAGCCTTTGAGAGGCAGAGACAATGAAACCGGGATGGAAAAATGCAGCAGTGAAGCATTAGAGGAGCTATGCGCAAAAGATATTATGCAGAGAGAGATTTGCTGGTGCAGCCTGGAGACGAGTGTTAAGCAGGCGATGGAAGAATTCGACCGGTATCAATGCAGCTATATCGCGGTTGGCGAAAATAATAATCTGCACGGTTTTTTGTCACGCAAAGATCTGCTGGAGGCGAAGAGTCCATATCTTAGACCTGAATTTGCTAAGTGGCGAAGGCCTATCGATTATGCTTCTTTGAAGATAAAGATCAAATGGCTGATAAAGAATAAGAGCTATGAGATTGTAAACAGCGGCGATTGTCTTAAGAATATTATGCAAAAGATGCTTTGGACAAAGTCAAGATGCGTGGCTGTGATCGATAAATTCGAGAAGTTCGTTGGGATTATCACCATGGAGGATATATTTGACAATCTGCTTGCTTATAAGCAGAGAGTTTATGATGAACAAAGAACAGCAAACGTTAAAAAGGCTGCGAATAATAAAAGAATCATTAAGGCTGTTGCAGAACTGGTGAAGTGATAAAATTTGGAAAGTAATATAATACCATTCATGGTAATAAATTTCCGCGAATAAATCCATAACTTCTTATCTTTGAGTTAGTTACCCGCGGATAAAGCGAAAAATTTAATAGGGATTGGCATGATATCAATTTTAGTATAGCCTGCACAGTGTAAATTTGGGGCATTGGGCACTATTTTTGATAATACTTCAGATTTCTTTTAGTTTATATTGTGAGCCTTTTTTTTTTTGATATAATGAATATGGAGATGTAGTAAACAATTATTCAGTAAAAAGAAAGTTGAGAGAGGAGAAATCAGCTGTGGCTGAGGCAGGTGAATTTCACAGACAGCTTGAAAAGATAAAAAGTCTTGAAGCTGAGAATAAAAGGCTCAGGGGTGAGCTTGTTTTGGCGGAGAAGCTCCAGCAGCGGCTTAGCAGTGAGGAGTCACGTTATCACAGTCTGATCGATTGTTCAACTGATGTTGTCTGGCGTATTAACCTTGATGGTATATTTACCTTTGTCAGTAAAGCAGTAGAAGAGATGGGAGGGTACAGCCCGGAGGAGCTTACAGGGAAGTCTTTTTCTGTTTTTTTGGAGGAAAACAGTGCACAAAAAGTGTTTAAATCTCTGGAGAAACGTAACAAGGGAGTCCTGGAAAATAAGAGTTACTTTTTTGAATTGACGCATATGAGGAAAGATGGTAGTAAATTTCCTTGTGAAGTGCGGACATATCCTGTCTTAAATAGTGCTGGTGATGTTATAGAAATACAGGGGTTCTCTCGTGATATTACTGATATCAAAGCGGCAGAGGAAAGGCTTGATCTTTACCGTGAGCAGGTAAGCCATACCAAAAGGTTGGCTATGCTCGTTACGATCAGCGCGACAGTTGCTCATGAACTTAATCAGCCTTTGACTGTGATTAGATTGCTGTTGCAGGATTGTCTTTTGGAACTTTCAAAAGTAGGTAACTGCGAGAAGGTTATTGAGGATATAAATGACAGTTTGATAGAAGTACAAAAGGAAAGTATGGTTATCCAGCGATTCCGTGATGTTTCTAAGCCTTCTTACGATATAGCCAAAGAATATCAAGGCGATAGCGGCAGGATACTTGATAAGATCGTGGGTTTAATGTCCAAAACTGCGAGACGATCCAATATGCAGTTGATAATCAGCTCTAATATGAAAGAAGTTCTTTCTTGTTTAGATAAGTCATGTGATATTGAGCAAGTGTTCTTTATCCTGATAGAAAATGCGATCCAGGCTGCGGGTGGTCAGAAGAACAGGCAATTGAAAATCAATGGTTATATCGAGGATGATATGATTATATTGACATTTACCGATGATTGCGGAGGGATAGAACAATCGTATATTGACAAAGTTTTCGAACCATTTTTTACAACGAAGTCTGATGGGACTGGTTTGGGACTTTGTATAGTTAAAAGAATACTTGAGGTTGTTGGCGGTAAGATATCAGTTGAGAGTAGACCAGGGGATGGGACTACATTTTTTGTAAAGATGCCGATAAATGCCTATAATGTAGGAGGCGCGTAATGGTAAATCAGAAGAAACGAATATTTTTTGTTGACGATGAACCCCAGATTCGGAAAATTGTCCAGCGGACGATTGAACGACACGGGTATGATGTGATATGTTTTGAAGACGGTATGAGTTGTCTTGATGAGTTGTCAGTAGGTGATTGTGATCTTTTAATTACAGATGTCAACATGCCGGGGCTTGACGGCATTGAGCTTCTTGAGAAAGTAAAAAAGATTAGACCTTTGCTTGATGTTTTGATCGTTACCGGTTACGGAGATATTCCTATGGCAGTGCGGGCGGTTAAAAATGGAGCTTATGATTTTATCGAAAAGCCTCTTGACCGTGGCCGATTGATCCCTGTGATACAGAATATATTTAGCAATGATGGAGGCAGTGAGCTTAGGGGTAAAAAGTTAACCAGGATGGAGAAAAAAGTGTTGAAATTTATTGTAAGCGGTAAAAGCAATAAAGAAATCGCAGATGTTCTCCATCGTTCGGTACGTACTATCGAGGACCATCGCAATCATATAATGCACAAGTTTGACGCTAAAAATGCGGTTGAGCTTGTAAAAACAGCAATGAATCTTGAATTATAGCAGTTTTTAAATTTTCAAATTTTTATTGAAAATCCAGTAATAACCACAGTTTATAAAAAACACAGAATTTAGTACAATCGCTGGCGCGGTCGAGATAGGTTGTTCGGCAGCACATTGGAGTTTACCAGGCTGACACGCGAGCTAAGGAGGCAGAGTGTCAGCAATGGTGGGGAGGTTTTTTTTATCCCCAATTGTCATACTAACAGTTTTGTCATCTGTTAGTATATCTAAGCTACAGCGGCGTTATCTTCGTCGGCATCGTAATCTTCAAACTTGACGCTGATCTTTTTGCTTACGCCTCTGGTCTGCATTGTTACGCCGAAAAGTTCGTCAGCGATGCTCATCGTACGTTTTGAGTGGGTGATTATTATAAACTGTGAGTCTTTCTGGAACTCCTGTATTATCCTGTTGAAACGTTCATTATTGGTTTCATCAAGAGCGGCATCAACTTCGTCGAGCAGGCAGAACGGCGATGGTTTTGCTTTGAATACGGAGAACAAAAGCGCAATCGCAGTCATAGTTTTTTCACCACCGCTGAGCAGGGAAATGCTTCTTGTTTCTTTTCCGGGAGGTTTGGCCATGATCTCAATGCCGCTTTCGAGAATGTCCTCAGCATCTTCGAGCAGGATGTCAGCTTTACCTCCGCCGAAGAGTTTACGGAAAATCTGCTGGAAGTGCTCTCTTATCAGTTCGAATGTTTCTCTGAATTTTTCGCGACTTTGTTTGTTTAGACGATTTATCAACTGCTGGAGCTGGTTTTTAGAATTATTAAGATCCTCGACCTGACTTGAAAGGAATTCATTTCTTTTTTCAAGTTCCTCCTGCTGTTCGATGGCATCGAGATTAACATTGCCAAGCCTTTCGATTTTGCCTTTAAGGTCGGCAATTTCTTCTTTGACAACTTGCCAGTCAACTTCCTGATCTTCGTAGTTTTCATACGATTGGTTAAGGTCGAGATTTAATTCTTCCCGGACTCTTTCAACAAGTCCTTGTTCTTTGACTTCAAGCTGACTAAGTTCAATTCTCAGTTCATTTATCTGCTGGTCTATTTCGTGTTCTTCTGAGCGTTTTTCGCGTATGAGCTGTTCTAACTGCTTTTGTTTTTCGATAAGTTCGTTTACCTTCTCACGCAGCAGTCTGCTTTGATTTTGTTTTTCTTCTTTTTCTACGAACAGTTCAGAGATTTCGGATTCACAAGTTAGGATGTCTCTTTGTGCCTGCAGTGCCTGTGAGCCGCAGTTTTGTGAGTCATTTTTAGCAGCCTGCATCAGGGAGCTGTTCTCTTTGACCTGATTTTCAATGCTTGCGATGGTCTGCTTCATCGCTTTGTTTTGCTCTGATATCTGCCCCAGGGATACTTTAATGTCGGTCAGACAGCCTGCAAGGGCTTGCTGCTGCATTTTACGATCGGCGAGGAGAGTTTCGAGCTCTTCGATTCGTGCAGTTCTTTCAGCGTTTACCGTTTCGAGCTCTTCAAGTTTCTGCTTTGAGTTATATTCTTTTTGTACCGACTGGTCGATCTGTTCAGCCAATTGGTCGATCTCACCAGTGATGAGAGGCTGTTCTCTTTTGATTCGGTCTATGTTTTCCTGGAGAGGATTCAGTTTTGCGTTTATTTGCGTTTTTTCAGTGTTGGCTTCATAAATTGCGGTTCTTAGCTCTTTGCGAAGCTTAGCAAGGTGTTGGCTTGTCTGCTGGTTTTGAGTTATCTGATTTTGTGTGGCAGACAGCTGTTTTGTAATATTGCTGAGAGCCTCATTAAGCTGATTGAGACGACTTTTTCTCGAAATCAGCCCGGTGGTTTTAGCGACAGGGCCAAGTTTTACCGAGCCGTCGCTGGTTAGCAGTTCACCATTTTGTGTTACAAATCTATATTCGCTGCTGAGTTGAGGCATCAGCTCTATAGCGGATTCGATTGAATCGACCAGCAGTGTTTTGCCGAGCAGATTCCAGACTAATGTGGCGTATTGGCTGTCATATTTGACTAATTCAGCGACTCGGCCTTTGACAGATGGGAACTTTGATAAATCTGTCGAGTCAACGAATGGGGTGATCTTATCGGTGCAGATGAAGTTTACCCTGCCGTCGAGTTTGTCCAGCGTTTCTTTATCGGCAAACAGGGCAGAGGAATTGTTGACTATCAGCGAGTCAGTTTTGCCTTCGAGTGCTGCTTCTATGACGCCAGCGTATTCGACGTCAGCTGTGATTGCCTCTGCTACCATTGCCTGGACATATTCGTATTTGCCGTTTTGGCTGGATTTTTGCCTGAGGATATTTTTAACCGCATTGTTTATGCCTTCGTGCCTTGTTTCCATATCTGTTAAGATAGTCATTTCACTGCTTAGGGCACTTCTGGCTTCTTTGTTGTTGAGAAGCTGATTTTTGTCCTGTTCGATCTGTTGTTCGATTTCTTCTGCTCTTTTGCGCTTGGCATCAAGGCTTTGCCCAAGGTCATCGAGGACTTTATCAACATCAATGAGCCTGACCTGGTTTTGCGATTTTTGTGCTAATAATTGCTGAAGCTGCTGTTGAACGGTGTCAGCTCTGCCGGTGAGTCTGTCTTTCTGGCTGCTAAGGTTGTCGCGGTAAACATTTATACTTTGCAGCTCGTTGTGCAGCTGAGCGGTTCTTCTTACTGCGTCGATGATGCCGGATTTTTCATCTTCGAGGTCAGCTTCGAGAGAGGCGCATTCGGCATTTATTACTTCTATATCTTTTTGCAGCTTTTCGACCTGGTTGGTCTTTTCCTGCAACGCTGTATTGCTGTTTTGAAGTTCATCATTATAATAGTCGAGGTCTTCGGTGAAGTTTTGTTTCTGCTGTTGCAGCGTTTCGATTCTTTCAGATGAGCCGTCTTTTCTTTCGGTTAATTCGCTGATACGATCTTTTAGGAACTCTATTCTCTGGAGTTTCTGTTCGATCTTGCTCTGGACAGATACAAATGCATTGTCACTTTGATTTAGTTTTGTTTCGGTTTCAATTATCTCTGCGCCTAATGAGCTGATGAGTGAATCGTTTTGTGCGACCTGTGCCGCAACAGCTGCGAAATTTTGCTGCATTTTTTCAAGAGTTTGATTTTTCTTTTTCGTCAGGATGTTTATTTTATGGTATTCGACGAGGGAATAATTTACCTGGAGTTCTTTAAGTTTTTCGGTGTATGCAAGATAGTTTCTTGCCTTACCGGCCTGGAGTTTTATGCTTCGCAGTTGTTTCTGGACTTCAGCCAGTACGTCTGCGAGTCTGAGCAGGTTTTGCTCGGTGCGGTCGAGTTTTCTCAAGGCTTCTTTTTTATGAGCTTTGTATTTGCTGATACCGGCGGCTTCTTCGAAGATCGCTCTTCTATCTGTTTTTGAGGCAGTCAAAAGCCTTTCAACCTGTCCCTGTTCGATGATAGAGTAGGCTTTTACACCTATGCCGGTATCCATGAGTAGTTCACGGATGTCTTTGAGTCGACAGATTTTGTTGTTTAACCTGTATTCGCTGTCGCCGCTTTTGAATATTTTTCTGGTAATTTTCAACTGGTCTCCCTCGACGGCTAATTTTCCGCTGGTGCCGGAGAGAAGCAGGCTGACTTCTGCTGATGGGGATGGTTTTCTGCTTATAGAACCGCTGAAGATGACATCCGCCATCTGTCCGCTTCTGAGGCTTTTAACGCTTTGTTCGCCGAGTACCCATTTAATAGCGTCAACAACGTTACTTTTTCCGCATCCATTTGGCCCTACGATGGTAGTTACGGGACAGTCGAAGCTAAATTCAGTTTTGTCTGCAAAGCTTTTGAATCCGTTCAGAATAATCTTTTGAAGTCTCATATTTGTTCCTGTTGTGTCAGCTCCAGAAAAACGATTAATAATAATTTTGTCTCAATTCAGGGGTAGTATACACTACTATTATCGGTCTTTCCTTAGTAATTTCTTGATATTTGTTCAATTTCGGGCATTGGACCGGCTTTGAATTGCACATTTTCGTCTTTAATTGCGCCTTTGTCGACCATTTGTTTAAGAAGGGAGATCGTTTCTTCATATGAAATATTTAACCCAGTCTGGTTTTTGGGCGTTTTTTTGATGGATTCTTCACAAAGTGTTGTGATAATATCGCCGAGCTCGAAAGAGGATTTTAATTTTATAAGCACATTAGGCCTTTTGGGGTGTTTTCTTATTATAGAAATATATTTTTGTCCCGCTGGGGCGTTTAATACGATGTTTCCGTCTTCAGATTCGATAAAAAGGTTTTCTTTGCAATATATCGGTGCTCCAAAGATAACAACTCTTGGTTGGCTGCTTCGGTATACCATGATGTATTTTTGCTTTATTATTGGTATTTGTTCGAGATAGAAGTTTCTGCCGATAAGTTTTTGAGTGATCGCGATATCGTTAAGTTTTCTGAGTCGTTCATAGGCAACTTTTACAATATTAAAATCCTCATCTTTCAGGAGTAATCTTGCCAGAGCAGAAGCGTCATTGCGTGATGCAGATGCGGAGATCGTCTCGATCGCTTCAATTCGGTAAGGTGAATTTTTGTCTATTGCTATTTGCCTTAGAGTATTAAGGCCTTGATCGGAGCCGAGGTTTAACATACATCTTGCCGCTCTTAGGCGAATGTGCGGGTCAGATAATTCCAGCAGGGCAGCGAGTTTGCTAAGGCATTGGTTTCCTATTGCTTCAATTGTGATCTCAGTGAGGTCTTTGTCCGGTTCGACAGCCAGCTTTCTAACAAAATCTGAGGCTCTTTGTTTTGTTGTTTCTTCTGTCTGGACGATGTAGGTTGCACCTAAAATCTGCAAAAACCTTTTTTTCTGATTTCTGTATTTTGGAGGTAT
>JAGLTN010000568.1 GCA_023135255.1 Planctomycetota bacterium | reverse complement strand
AGTAAATGTCCGCGAATAAATCCGTGACTTGTTATTTTTGAAGTATTTACCCGCGGATAAGCGATGAAATTCAATTGGGATCAGTATACTTATGAGCTATTTAGCAGTACCAATATCAGCTGAGACGGTCGGTGAGGCAATTGATCAGATCAGAGACGCTGTCGCAAGCGGAGCTGAGCTGGTTGAACTGAGGACGGATTTTATCGAAGATCTGACCTGTGAAAAGGTTGTGAATCTTATTTCGCATGTTAAAGGCGAGTATGGGAAATTGTTTCCGGTTATCGTTACCTGCAGGGATGTTGCCCAGGGCGGGGCGATAAATTATCCGGTTAAAATGAGGATTGATATTCTTGTCGGCGCTCTTAATGCCGGCGCTGATTTTATTGATTTTGAATATAAGAATTTTATTATCCCCGACAACCAGGAAAAGATAAAAGTTGCGTTGGCTGACAGTGTTAAAGGTCGGCTGATACTTTCGCATCATGATTTTGATGATACGTTTGAAAATATCGCGGGTCTTTATCGTAAGATATTGACGTTTTATCCGCCGGCGATCCCGAAGCTTATTTACACAGCTGACCATATTAACGATTGTTTTGACGGGTTGGATCTGCTTTATAACACGAGTGAGCAATGTGTGGCTTTTGCTATGGGCGAGGCGGGGATGATCAGCAGGGTACTTGCGAGGAAGCTTGGTTCGGTGGTGACATTTGCCAGTCTAAGCGAGGCTGAAGCTACCGCACCGGGACAAATTACGATCAAAGAATTTAAAAATATCTATCGCAGTGATAGTATTGACTGCGATACTGAGCTTTACGGGATAATCGCTGATCCGGTGGGGCACTCGATGAGCCCTGCTATTCATAATGCCGGTTTTGCTGACGCTGATTTTAATAAGCTTTATCTGCCTTTGCTTGTTGAAGGGGATTATGAGGACTTTGAGGAGTTCATGGATAATGTGCTCAGGCGAAGCTGGCTTGGGTTCAAGGGCTTTAGTGTTACGATACCACATAAGGAAAATGCGCTGGAATATGTTAAGGACAAGGGCGGGCAGATTGAGCCTTTAGCGGAGAAGATCGGCGCGGTTAATACGATAGTTGTCGGGCCTGACGGTAAGCTGTTCGGGTATAATACTGATTACGCGGGGGCGATCGAGGCGATTGCGGAGAAGATCGGTGGCAGAGGAGAACTTGACAATATGGATGTGGCAGTTGTCGGGGCGGGCGGGGTCAGCAGGGCGATAGTTGCCGGCCTGGTCGATGCGGGGGCGAAGGTGAAAATCTATAACCGGACGGTGCGCAAGGCCAAGAAGCTTGCTAAGCAGTTCGGCTGTGAGTGTGCGCCGCTGAATAAGGTGGGTGAGATCAATGCGAAACTTTTGATCAACTGCACGAGTGTCGGGATGAGTCCGGAATCTGATAACAGCCCGGTGCCCGTTGAGGTGCATCGTGAGGGGATGGTTGTTTTTGATACGGTTTATAATCCTCTTGAGACGCTGCTTTTGAGACATGCAAAGACCTGCGGCGCTGAGACTATTGACGGGTTGGAGATGTTTGTTAATCAGGCGATGATGCAGTTTGAATTGTTCACCGGTACGCAAGGCAATCGACGATTTATGCGGGAAACGGTGCTGGATTTGCTTGAAAAATGAGCTTAAAATGTGGTGATATTTTACGCATTTGCGTAAAATGGATGTTAAAAAATCTGAGTGGGCAGGTTTTTTGAGAGAATTTGGTAATTTTGAGGTGGAAATTTCATCAAATTGGCCAGATTTGCTGAAATCGGTTTTCAAAAATTTGCCTTTTTTCCCCTTTTTTCCGGTTTTTTCCCTTTTTTTCCCTTTTTTTCCGAAAAATGACCACGATTTGACCCTTTTTGACCAAAAATAACAGGG
>JAGLTN010000567.1 GCA_023135255.1 Planctomycetota bacterium | reverse complement strand
GAATTCGGGATTGCTGGCGAGAGCACTGGTTGATCTTATATCGTAATATAACAAACCACTTTGAGCGTGGAACTGACCTGGGTCGATGGTGGGATTCGTGATAACATGGACGTCTGGCTCAGATGAAAATTTGTCTTTTACGAACATTGGTGAGTTTATATTGCGAGTCGCCAGATTTTGCCTTAGCATCCATGCAACTTTGGCAGCACCGCCTCTGTTATCGGTAGTACTGATCTGTGCAACTTTCAAGGTAGGTGCTGAACTGATAGAACTAAGACCTGTGATAGCCTGTGATAATAGTTGCGGGTTAGTCTGAAAATACGACTTGAAATTATCAAGCATTCTGGGATCATAGGCCACATCATCTGGATAACGAGTAGGCTTTATTTTACAGATGCAGCTGTCAAATTTCTTAGTTGTTCCACAGTGCAGGCCTGAACCATCCGTACCGATATTAACGATATGTGAATGTGTCGGATAGATGTAACAGCCTTTGTTGAGATAAACCGAGAGTACCCAGTTAAGTGTCCAGACGTCTTTGAGCTTTCCGGTAAAGAAATTATGGACGGAGACGGGGATATCGGAGCCGCCCTGAGTAAGGTCGATGTTGTTCTGGTTGCAGAGGGATACAAGCTGGCTGAGGTCACGATTGTTGTGCTGCCATTTTTGTTTCCAGGTAGCCCAGCCCCAGCTTCCGATACGCGGCGAAAAATAGAGATCGTGTGGATAATCGTTGAGCATATTTTCGGGGACAGGGACAGAGTAGCCGGAGATGCCAAAGACCTTCGAGTTTTGCTCGTATTTATCGAGACAGGTCTGCATAAATTCAAAGAAGTACTGCTGGGGAACGCAATCATCTTCAAGCAGAATAAGCCTGTCGTGTTTTTCGAACACGTGGTCAACCGCAGTTGTAATGCTCTTTGCCAGGCCGAGATTTTCGTTGCGCTCAATTATCTTAGGTGTTGTCCAGTCTATGGAATGCACAAGTCGACGGACGAGTGAGACGTTGTTTTCGTCCGCAGCTGTCTTAGGAGCATCGCAGAAGACATAGATATTTTTAACGTTGTGCTGCTTTAGAGCCCTTAGAACTTCAAGCGTGTGTTTAGGGCGATTATACGCAATAAGGATAACGGGGGTACTGTCGGTGTCGAATGGGGCCGCCGATTGCTTTACAAGCAAAGGACTTGATTCTATTGAACCGCGCAGCTGATGTAGATCAAAATTATGTTTAAATTTCACATACCCGTTCATCAATTCATATCTTTTGCGTTTGATATCCTCACCCTGGCCCGTTGTCGCATCATGATATATTACCGTATCAGGCCAATAAATAATTTTGTTCATAACATTATATTGCTGAATAATACGGTACGTCAAATCCATCCCTTCATACCCAAACAGCAGCGGATCCATCCCACCCATATCCATAAAAATATCTTTCCTGAAAGCAGAACCACCTTCCAGATCACAATAAGTCGCAAAAGGCCTGTCGCCGCGATTGTAGTTAGTCGCGTCTTTGTTAGCTTCCGGATTATTTTTAGGCATGGCTTGGCCTCGCAGGCCATAGATATCATAACTGTCAAACGCAGCTTTAATAGAAGAAATATAATTCTCGCCCACAAGTGCGTCATCATCCAACAAAGCAAGTATTCTGCCCTTTGCAAAGCACGCTCCAATGTTCCTGCCCTCAGACAAACTAAGATTGACAGGACATTTTACATACATATCTATATACTGCCTGTAATCTTTCAGGAAATTTTCGCCGTTATCAACCACGATAACTTCATAGCCATTACAATTCTGCTTTGACAGGCTTTCAAGGCATTCTACAAGCTCATGATCCCGATTATAAGTTACCACTATCACTGAAACATCTACATCACTCTTTACCGGCAAAATCCTCTCTGTTAACAGTTTCGAGTAATCTATTTTCGAGCGATACTGCTGCATTAAACCATCTGCCTGAACGAAATCTCCCTCCTGCAATTTTTCAACAGCAGCACTAAAACATCCAATCGCTTCGGCATTGCTATTTTGGTTTTGACCAATAGATATATTTCGTTCTTTCGATCTCCTCCTTGCAATAGCAGTTTGTTTTATTTTCTGCATCGACTGCTCTGCTTTTAGGCTATTATTTTCACCACGACTCAGCGAAACAGGCAGCACCCTATATAAATACAAAATCTCATCAACAAATTTGAGTTTGCTGACTTCCTCCATCTTGTAGATAATATCCTTATCTACAGCACACAAAACTCTCTCGTCGTAACCATCTGTCTTTAGATAATCGCAAAGCTTGAATGTTTTAAAATGGCTCACAATATCAATATCTAAATTAGTCTTACCGGCCGGTATTTCTGCACAGTAGCCCTTTTTCTCAGGAGTCAATTTTTCATCACAATATGCAAACTGCGAATAGATAAGTCCACAGCCCGGATTGTCGATATGGCTTTTATACATTGTTTCGACAGCAGATTCGGTCAGCACATCATCGCTGTCAAAAATGCCGAAAAATTCGGATTTAACATTAACAATACCACTTTTCAGTGTAGCAGCATATCCCTTATTTTGATTGTGCCTAATCAGTTTTATCCTGCTGTCTTTAAGATATGGTTCAATTACTTTCAACGAACCATCCGTTGAACAGTCATCGACAACAACCAACTCCCAGTCTTTGAAATTCTGCCCCAGAACAGATCCTATCGCCTGAGCAACATATTTTTCGTTGTTATAATTAGCCATCACAACTGAAAATTTAGGTACAACAGTATTGTCTTCAACATCAGCTCTATTTTTGAAATAAAGTTCTACTTCCTGATGAGCAGAATTATCCTGCATCACTTTAAGCTGCTTTGCAAATCTATCAGGAACAGAAATATCATCTGCATTAATTTGAACAATATGATCACCCCTACACCGGCCCAAACCGATATCCGCTGACTTACAAAGACCAAGATTTTTAGCATTGCGATATATAAAAGTTCTGCTGTCTTTCATTTCACGCAAGATTGCAGGAGTTTCATCATTGCTTGCATCATCAACAATAATAACCTCAAAGTCTTGTAGAGTCTGATTATAAATACTTTCTAATGTCTTACGAATATACTTTTGCCCGTTATAAACACAAATTAAGACACTTATTTTGGGTTTATCAGCCATATCAAGATCACTGCAATGGACGGGTATAGCTGCCTTTTTATAAAATGGACTATCGCCATAAAGCTTCTTTACTCTCCCATTATGCCCCTGCAAATACACAAGCCCTCTATCGTCTATCATCTCATATAAATTTTCTCTGAGAACTTGCTTGTAAAGATCGCTATTAGGCATGCCGACAAAATTATTATTCCAAATTGTTGTTGGCTTTATTTCTTCAAGAAGCTCTTTCGAAAGCCTGATATCTTCCTCGGTCTCACCAGGTATACCACCTATCATACTTGCTGCAGCTTTAATATTATATTTATGACAGAGTGCAAAAGCTTTGCGGATTTGTTCAACAGTAATGCCTTTGTGAAGTAAATCAAGTATTCTCTGAGAACCACTTTCTACTCCAAAATAAAAACCACGAACACCTGCCTTAGACATCATCTCTATCGATTCTTCATCTATGGTAGAGACTCTGCTTTCACATGCCCATGGAATATTTATTTTTCTTTCAATCATTAATTCACAAAATCTAGTAAGCCTTTTTTTATTCAAAGTGAAATT
>JAGLTN010000566.1 GCA_023135255.1 Planctomycetota bacterium | reverse complement strand
GTTATTTGCCCGCGGATAAACGGAAAAATTCAATTGGGATCAGTATAAGAACTCACTTTTTTGTCCGGGGTTATGTGGTTTTGCTGGGTAGTTGGGGCAGGGGGTTATTTTGTGTCTTGGCCTTTGATTCCGGATTTTGTCAGGTTTGGGTTTGGGAAGCCGTCGTTGGCGGGGTTTATTTTTTCTGTGGTTAAGTGCTCGGTGTGTGAATCTGCGAAGATGAAGTTTCTTTGGCCTGCGTTGCACCACCAGCCGAGATCGTCTGCTATTTTTTTATGATTGCTTAGCCATTCGCCTATCATTATTTTTTTTGCGGGGGTTTTTGCTGAGCCTACTTTTTGGGGGATTGTTGGTAGTGCGTTTGTGCCCCACTGGTCTGATTGTTGTGAGAATGAGTCGATTTGTTTTGGGCTGTGGTAGAATGCAAGCGAGTATGCATAGCTTGTGCTGTCGTATTTGTCTGTTGAGACTTTGTCAGCTGGGCAGATTAGGACGTTTGCGTTTTTTTCGCCTGGTTCCATGGACAGGTATGGTTCGATGAAGGGGCGAAAGCCTCTGCCCATCCATAACCAATGGGGGGGATTGACGGGGTCGTTGCCTGCGGGGTAGAAGTTATCGTTTTCGTCGGAGTAGAGGTTCATTGCGAGGTTTATTTGTTTTAGGTTGCTGGCGCATTTTACTCTGACGGCTAACATTCTTGCTTTATTTAATGCAGGCAGGAGTATCGCTATCAGCAGCGATATTATCGAAATTACTACGAGCAATTCGACCAGAGTGAAGGCTTTTTTATTTTTATGTATATATGTCGCATTTTTTAAAAACATCTTTGTCCTTTAGTAATAGATCTCTAAAAAGTACAGGTCGGCTGATTATATGGATGATGGGGTGGTTGTAAAGGAATCTTTTCGGAAGTACGTTTTTTGGGTGTGTGTTTTACGAAGTGGTTATGGTTTTTGTGTGGCGGGGGAGGTGGAAAGCGGTTAAAATTATGCGATATAAGATTTTTTTGAGGATATGATAATGGCTATTTCCAAAAAGGTTTTGGTTTTGTTGGTGATTTTTGTTTTGGGTTTCGGGGTCAAAATGGACAATGAAGTTTTAGCAGGGCAGAGTGAAAAGCGTTTGGCGAAGAAGGTTGAGAAAAAAGTTGAAGGTAAGTATTTGCTCTATCTGCCTGCGGGGCATGAGAAGGGGTCGGAGAAGAAGTGGCCTATGATGATGTTTCTGCATGGTGCAGGTGAGCGTGGCAGCGATCTTGGTCTTGTGAAACTTCATGGGCCCGCAAAGATGGTTGAGAGCGGGAAAGAATTTCCGTTTATATTGGTTAGCCCGCAGTGCCCGACGGGGAAGTGGTGGTCGGAGTCTGGGCAGCTTTTGTTTTTAGGTGCGCTGCTTGATGAGATCGCAGCGGAATATGATGTTGACCAGAGCAGGGTTTATTTGACGGGGCTTAGTATGGGTGGATTCGGGACGTGGGCTTTGGCGATGGAGCGGCCTGGGAGGTTTGCTGCGATCGCACCGATCTGCGGCGGGGGGATGAAATTTCTGGCGTATCGTTTGAAGGATGTGCCGACGTGGGTTTTTCATGGCGAGGATGATGATGTTGTGCCTTTGAGTTATTCACAGGGTATGGTTGATGCTTTGAAGCTTGCGGGCGGGGATGTGCGGTTTACGGTTTATCCGAAGGTTGGGCATGACAGCTGGCGGAAAGCTTACGCTGATGAGGAACTTTATAAATGGTTTTTGAGCCATCGCAGGAAATAACGGGTATATTTGAAATTGAGGATTTGTGGGGATCTTTTACGCATTTGCGTAAAATGGGTGTTAAAAATTTGAGTGTGAGGGTTTTAGCAAGTCATTTTGGCAGTTTTTTTGGTGTTTTTGACCGGATTTGCTGAAATCGATTTTCAAAATTGAAGGGCATCTCTAACAATTCATTTTGGCAGGCAAGCGAATCTTTTCGTTTCCGGTCTGCGTCAGACAAAACCCGCATTATCTTCAAATAAAGCGGATTTGCCTTTCTTGCCGGAAAACGAAAATCTTCTACTTTCTGCTCAAAAGCAATTATCAGAAATACCCTTTTTTTCCCCTTTTTTCCGGTTTTTTCCCTTTTTTCCCCTTTTTTTCATAAAAATGACCACGATTTGCCCCTTTTTGACCAAAAATAACAGGGGGTAAAACGCCGGTTTGTGGGTTTTTGGGTTGATAGCAAGGATTTTTTGTTTTTTTCGGTGAATTTCGGCTGAGATTTTTTGATTTTAAGAGTATTGAAGCAGGATTAGTTGGATTTGAGGGGGGCTGGGGGCAAATCATGCGAATAAAACGCACGGCTAACTAACGTGAAGAAAAGATAAGAGAAAATGGAATTGGGGAAATATGGCCGCAAAGGGTTGGATTCCTGAGTAAAAGAAAGACTTTAAAATTAATCCCGCAAATTCATATAATTGCTATAAAAGCGATTGGGTGAGTATTGAAGATTCGGTGCCTGCGCAGATGACAGACCCCGTCATCAAGATGACGAGGCTAAACTCACTTACGGTCGGGGCTTGGAATAGGAATGGGATGAAATAAACCGTGCGGATGAATCGCAGGGCTAATTAACGTGAAGAAAAGTGTGTTGGCTGTGGAATGCGTGGTGGTTATTGCGGCTGAAATATCTTTGTTACAAAGTTAAAAATCTTGATTTTTCAGGATAGGTTTGATATTCTGCTGAAAATAAGGCTCAGCGGCGTAGTTGAGCAGGAATATACAAGTTTATATGGGAAATCCCGGATAAGATATAGTCTTGAAGCTCTGAAATCGGTACTCCTCAAAGAGTCTCCATAAACTTAATCTGAATATACCCTTGAAGGCTAAGAAATGTCCGCGAATAAATCCGTACCTTATTATTTTTAAGTGATTTACCCGCGAATAAACGGTAAAATTCAATTAGGATCAGTATACTTTAAAAGGACATCACATGAGTCAGGAAGAACAAGTGTTAGTGATAAAACGGGAAGTTATCGAGCGATTAGGTATGTTCAATGGACTTATGTTTGATGTAGATCGTTATCTTCGCGAAATCTTCGTTCAGGGAGTTCCCTGTTTTATGAACAGGTCGCAAGCAGAAAAAAATCCTGACTATAAGCAAATTATTCCGTATGTGATAATGAGTTATGATGGTAAATATCTCAGTTATGTCAGAGGAAAGCGGGC
>JAGLTN010000565.1 GCA_023135255.1 Planctomycetota bacterium | reverse complement strand
AGGCCCAAACGATGCTTCATCTATCGCCAAAGCGCGCCGATACAAAGGCTCGGCCTTATCTAAACGGTTCGTATCGTGAAGCAATCCCGCCAGATTGTTGAGGTCTCTTGCCACATTCGGATGATTAGGCCCAAACGACGCTTCATCTATCGCAAGCGCACGCCGCATCAAAGGCTCGCCCTCTCTTAAACGGTTCGTATCCGCAAGCAATTGCGCCAGATTGTTGAGCTGTATGGCGACATGTGGGTGATTTTCACCTTTAGATTTTTGCTCTATTTCCAACCCCTGCCGCATCAAAGACTCCGCCTCATCTAAACGGTTCGTAGCCCACAGCAATTCCGCCAGATTGTTGAGGCGAATAGCCACCTTCGGATGATTAGGCCCAAACGATGCTTCATCTATCGCCAAAGCACGCCGATACAAAGGCTCCGCTTCACCTAAACGGTTCGTAGCCCGCAACAATTCCGCCAGATTGTTGAGTGCGCCAGCATAATTTGGAAAAGGTTCGCCTCCAGGATTCTCTAAGATTTTAACCACCCGTCGCATCAAAGGCTCCGCCTTATCATATTTTGCATTTTCATAGTAAACCACAGCTATGTTGTTTATGACCTGCGGATCGTCACCCGCCAGAGTTGTTAGTTTATCGCAATATTCCAGTGCATCCTGAGCCTTACCGGCATAAGAAGCGTTTTGCATACGGGCTATGTATATCTTTGCCTGTGCCTCATCTTTTTTCTGCTGGACAGTATCCAGTAACTTCTGGATATCGTCCAGAAAGCTGTCTGCCTTTTCGTTGTCGCCCTGAGCTATGGCCTTTAGCGCCTGCGCATAAGGGCCATCATCTTCACTAATCAAATTAGCCAATTCCTTAGCTTCGGCAGGTGGTACGGGTGTTGATTGATTCGAAGCAATATTTGTCTCAAGGGAAGGCTTGGCTAATTGTTCTTCAAGCTGTTTCACAGTTTGCCTGAGCTGCTTATTATCTTTCAGGGTATCATCGACTATCTTAAGAGCTAAATCAGGGTCTTTCTTTTTACAAAACAGCCATTTGATTAATTTGATTAATCCACCAACCGCCGTAAGACCAATAAGAACCACTGCTCCAAATATCGCCGTTTGCCAAACCTCACTTAGATTATTAAACCTTTCCATAATTAGCGTCTCCGGTAGTTTTCTGTCTTTACTACGCCCTCCCCGATAACTCTTCATAGGGGCATTATGCGCGATTGTTGACAGGTAGTAAAGAAGAAATAGCAGATTCCTCCGCTACGGTCGGAATGACAAGTGGGCGGATGGCAGAAGACCCCGCGACAGGTCGCAGGGCTAATTTTTGGCTGGGAATTTTATTTGTTTTTGGAATCGGCTTTAAATTTTCGGGTTGTTGCCTATGTATGTGGTCCTTGGTAGGCCGCCGGTTAAAGGCATAGCGTATTTTACAAAAGCCTCTGTAACGCCGTTGCCGTCAGCATTGATGAATTCGACAGGCAGTGATTTTGTTTTTTCAGCGACATTTGCAAGCTCTGTTCTGAAATATTCAACGCCATAGTTGTCACCATCGCCGGTACGTTTCATAGCAATTGAGCCGCTCTTTTCGGTCTCTGAAAGCCTGACTGCTTCGGAGCCGCAGATTCTTGCTTCTGCAACATCAGTTGGTGACTGCAGACCTGCAAAGCTTCTTTGGAGGTAACCAAAAGTATCTGCGCGAACACGTTTGATATTTAGTTTTTCTTTAACCTGAGTTGCGAGGAAATCCGCTAGTGCGCCGGTACCTGAAAGCTGAATATTGCCATGTGAATCGACTTCAGCATTTTTGTTGAGGATCTGTGCCCATGTAATGTCGTTTTCGTCACAGATTCCTTCGCTTGCCGCGATAACACATCTGCCAAATTTTGTGTAAACTTCATCAATATCAGAAATAAACTTATCCATAGAAAAGCCTCTTTCCGGAATGTATACCAGATGCGGACCATCATCTTCACGCTGCCGCCCTAAAGCTGAAGCAGCTGTCAAAAAGCCTGCGTGCCTTCCCATGATAACATCGATCTTAACACCGGGCAGTGCCCTGTTGTCCATATCGTCACCCATAAGAGCACAAGCTACAAATTTAGCCGCAGTACCAAAACCCGGGCAGTGGTCCGTTACGAGCAGATCATTGTCAACTGTTTTGGGGATGTGGAACGCTTTCATATCATAGCCTGCTTTTTCAGCCATTGTATTGAGAATGTAAGCAGTGTTAGCTGAATCATTGCCGCCGATGTAATAGAAATATCTGATGTCACGTTTTTTGAAGACATCGAGTATCTTCTGACAATATTCTTCATCGGGCTTATCTCTGCTCGAACCCAGGCCTGCTGAAGGCGACGCCGCCAGGATTTCGAGCTCGGCATCAGAAACAGCACTAAGATCGATAAAATCTTCTTTTACCATTCCCGCTACCGCATGAACAGCACCATATATTTTATCAATACCAGGATGCTTTTTCGCCTGCTCAATAACACCTACCAGTGACGCATTTATAACGCCTGTAGGTCCGCCAGATTGTCCAACTACTGCATTTGCCATTTTTATAACTTCTCCATAAAAAACTGTTATCATTTTCAACTTTTGATTCAGCATTATATAAATCAAGGCGTAAGATTCAAGGACAAAGCACCAAATAATACCCTTGAAGGGTAAGAAATTTCCGCGAATAAA
>JAGLTN010000564.1 GCA_023135255.1 Planctomycetota bacterium | reverse complement strand
TGGTCCACTCTTTATGCGAATTTAACCAATGACAGTAAATATTGGCCATATGAGTTTTTGTTTAGAGACTCAGCCAGCTTAACTATCTGTTTTTCATCTATAAATCCCTTGCGAAAAGCGATTTCCTCAGGGCAGGCAATCATCAATCCTTGCCGCTCTTGAACAGTCTGAACGAAATTCCCAGCCTGCAGCATCGATTCAGGTGTACCCGTATCAAGCCATGCGATACCTCTGCCCATGATCTCAACCATCAATTGCCCCTTATCCATATAAGCGTTGTTAACCGCTGTGATTTCAAGCTCACCTCTTGCGGAAGGCTTAATGTTCTCTGCAATATCGGTTACCTGCGAGTCATAAAAATAAAGTCCCACTGCCGCGTAATTTGACTTAGGCTTGCGGGGCTTTTCTTCTATCGAGATTGCTCTACCCGATTCATCAAATTCAACAACGCCGTATCTTTCCGGGTCCTTGACACGGTAGCCGAAAATAGTCGCTCCAGTTTCCTGTTTGATAGCTTTACCGAGCAATTCAACTAAGCCGTGTCCATAGAATATATTGTCACCAAGTATCAGGCAAACTTTGCTGCCATTGAGAAAATCCTTACCGAGAATAAATGCTTGTGCAAGCCCCTCAGGCTTAGGCTGCTCCACATATTGAATATCAAGCCCCCATTGGCTGCCATTGCCGAGTAGATCTGTATATTGAGGCAAGTCTCTGGGCGTCGATATAAGCAGTATTTCCCGGATTCCCGCAAGCATCAGCGTACTAAGAGGGTAATAAACCATCGGTTTGTCGTACAAGGGTAAAAGCTGTTTACTTACTGCCTGAGTCACAGGGTATAGCCTTGTTCCGCTTCCGCCTGCCAAAATAATCCCTTTAAAGCCCATAATTTACCTTTCGAATGGGTTCAAAAACATTCCTGAAAATACAAAGGCCAATCAGATACTTGAGTTTCTATTTTGACTTGTCGGAGGTTGCTTTTTGCAAATATTTAATCTCAGCGGTTGTCAGTTTCCGGTATTGACCTACCCCTATTCCCCTGTCGGTCAATTTCCCGATCTTTAATCTTTTGAGACTTTTAACATTTAAACCAACCCTTGCAAGCATCCTTCTAATTTGACGATTTATGCCCTGCCTGATCGTTATCTGAACCAATGATTCCTTGTAATTTCTTTTCAGCACCTTAACTGCTGCTTTATTGGTCTTACCCTCAGCCAGCCAGATACCTTTTTTAAGCTTCTCAACTTCCTCACCTGTGATCTCACCTTTGACATGTGCGACATAAGTCTTCGCCAACTCATACCGCGGGTGGGTCAGCCTGTTTGTCAGCTCACTGTCATTGGTCAAAATTATCAAACCACCGGTATCCATATCAAGTCTGCCAACGCAAAATATTCTACTCTTGCTGTAAACAATATCAATAGCCTTTTTTCTACCCTGCGGATCGGAATTAGTGCAGATAACACCTTTGGGTTTGTTCAGCAGATAATACTCCTTAACAGCCGAATGAATCCTTTTGCCGTTAACAGTAATAATATCTTTGTCCGCATCGACAAACGCCGGCAACTCATCAACCACCTGACGATTCACACGCACCACGCCATCAACTATCAGCTCTTCGCACCTGCGTCTTGACGCAACACCGGCAGCTGCTAAAACTTTCTGTAATCTTTGCTCAGCCATACCTACCTGATAATAAATAAAACCCAAAACTAATACAATTAATACGCCCAGACTCCCGAGAGGTCCAGCCCGAGTTTATCAGCATATATAATTACAATACACGCAACAACCCAGAACACAAACCCAATTTGGAAAGGCCTGTCAGATACAATTATCTTTACAGGACCGCTATATTTACCCCGCTGGATCAACGCACTAAAACGAAACACACAATACATCACTAAAGGCGAAGTGTAAACAAGATTCGTTGTACCAAAAAGCTTTTCTGTCCTGGAGTCCATCGAATAAAGCAAAAAACACATTATCGCAAGGCCGCTTGTCACATCAAGCATATGGTCGAGAAGTTCCATACTATAGCCTGCGAGCGTCTTTCGATATTCATGCCCCTCGTCGCCAAGCATCACCATTTCGCTCCTTCTCTTGCCGAAAGCCAGGAAAAGGCAAAGCGTAAAACTGCATATTATAAGCCAGGGCGATATATAAACCCCAACCACGATCGCCCCTGCCACAGCCCGCATACAAAATCCTACAGATATAATAATACAATCAAGGATCATCACATCCTTAAGCAAAAGCGTATAAATAGTAGAAAGAATAAGGTAAGCGGCAATAACTATCGTCAGGCTCATCGAGAGCAGATAACTGCAAAATAATGCTGCTAAAACGCACAACCCCGCCAAAAATATCCCCTGTCCCACGCTAACCTGCCCTGCTGCTATAGGTCTTTTGCACTTTTCGGGATGAGACTTATCACTCTCGCGGTCTATGATGTCATTAAATATATATGTTGCTGAAGATGCCATACAAAAACATAAAAATCCGCCTACAGCGCTGCCGATCGAAAGCAAAACTTCATCTACTGGCCCGAAAAGCTTCCCGCCAAACACCAAAGCCGCAAAAACAAATATATTTTTTACCCAATGCGCAGGTCGCATTAATTGTAATATTTTCATTTTCCATTCTTTCCGTATTTTGCTGAAATCAAAATAATATGTTCAAAAAAACTCTCAGGTTTATTAAAGTATCGACAAATAACCTGAAGATGCGTAATATAATCTAATACTATCGTTTATCACATTAAAAATAAGGTGATAGTTGCTTTAAAAAGATAAATTGAAGACTCTTCTTCGCTAAGTAAAACTGGAAAAAATCATGATAAAAACCGTCATTTTCGACCTGGACGATACGCTTTACGACGAAATAGAGTACTGCAGAAGTGGATTCCGGGCTATAGCTAACTACTTAGCAGAAAAGACATTAAAAGCATCACCAGAGCATGTTTTCAGTGTTCTCTGGGAGCAATTTAACACCTCTGACCGTACAAAAGTATTTAATAACGCTCTGAATGAGCTTTCCATCGATTACGACAAAGATTTTATCATCACTTTGGTAAATGTTTACCGAAGCCACATACCTGAGATTGTTTTACCCGATGATAGTCGACAAATCCTCGAGCTTCTGACCAGTAAATACCCGCTTGGTTTGATAACTGACGGCTTCTTACCCGCTCAACAATTAAAAGTTCAGGCTTTAGGAATAGAAAACTATTTTCAGGCTATTATATATACTGAGCAACTTGGCAGACAGCACTGGAAACCTGATACGTTGGCTTTTGAAAAAATATTAGAACGCTTAAATACAAGCCCCAAAAACGCTGTTTATGTTGCTGATAATGAAAAAAAGGACTTTATTGCGCCAAACAAATTGAAAATGCATTCTATTAAACTGACTAGATTTGCAAAAATCCATAAAAACATTGCTGATACGCCGACTGCAAAAGCTGAATATGAAATAGAAAAACTTAGTCAGATATCTGAAATCCTGGTAAAACTTTGACACTTTGAGTTCATCTAAAAGCCAGTATTCTGCCGATATACAATAAAATAAGGTGAAATATACGCCCAAAACTTACCTATATTCCTTTTTTTTGTTGACTAAAAGGCAATTTAGGACGATAATGCTATGTCTGAACAGCTTAAATTTTAATTGTTTTTTATAGACTAAGGAGTTGAAAAGATGCCAGCAGGCAAAAGACCCCAAAGTAACGCGATGATGTATACACTGATAACCTTTGTCGGGCTTTTTTTAGTCTCAACAACTATTGCTGTAATTTATTACGTTAAAGCAGAAGAACAGAGGACGCTGGCAGTTGCAGCGGAAAATAAACTTGACGAAATCGCCTCAAACAGGCAGGTAAACAGGATCGGGGCCATCGTAGGTGCAAAAAGTGCCAAAGAAAGCTACCTCGATAAAATGGTTGAATACTTCGATCAGCTGGTTGTTATGATTTCAGGCGGAGTTGCTGAAGAGACCTCAGCTGAAGTAAAAGTTGCAAATTCAAAACAAAAGTTCAACGAAGTTCTAACTGAGCTGCAACCAGCTTATATGACTATGGAAAATGAAGACCCCAATAAATTC
>JAGLTN010000563.1 GCA_023135255.1 Planctomycetota bacterium | reverse complement strand
TGGTTGTGGTAGTAATCGCCGGTGTAATCATTTCAAAAAAAGCATCCCAAAACCTTGATTCGTATTTTCTCGGCGGGAAAAATGTTCCCTGGTACATACTCGGTGCATCAAACGCGTCGAGCATGGTGGATATTACCGGGACAATGTGGATGGTGTATTTAATGTTTGTTTATGGGCTTAAAAGTTCATGGATACCTTGGCTTTGGCCTCACTTTCTGCCAGTGTTTATGATGGTCTACCTTGGAATATGGCTTAGAAGGTCGAATGTGCGAACGGGAGCAGAATGGATATTTACCCGTTTCGGCAATAACCTCGGCGGAAAGCTTTCGCATTTGAGTGTCACTATATTCGCTATTGTCAGCACTATAGGTTTTTTGAGTTATGCGTTTAAAGGTATCGGTAAATTCGCAGTAGTGTTTTTTCCATGGGACTTATCGCCTGATGTCTATGCCGCGATAATAATGGGCGTTACTACTTTTTACGTCATCCTCGGGGGGATGTACAGCGTTGTAATTACCGATATCATTCAGTACATTATATTGACAGCGGTGGCGTTTTGCATTGCCGGTATCGCCATGAGCAGGACGTCTGCGGAATCAATAGCAGCTGTCACGCCGGACGGATGGTCAGATTTGTTCTTTGGCTGGAAATTAAATCTCGACTGGACAGGGTTGATGGATGTGCTTAATGACAAAATTGCCAATGAAGGCTACAGCTTGTTTGGAATACTGTTCATGATGATGCTTTTTAAAGGGATTCTTGCTTCAATAGCGGGACCAAGCCCGAATTATGATATGCAGAGAATCCTTGCGACCAGGACACCAAGAGAAGCTGCCCTGATGAGTTGGTTTACCTCGGTAACGCAGTTTTTTCCAAGATATCTGCTGATAACCGGAATCACAGTCTTAGGGTTGGTATATTTCAGTCCTGAACTCAGGGCTATGGGGACCGATGTCGACTTTGAACAGATACTTCCTTTTGTAATAAGCAAATTTATTCCGGTTGGATTAGTTGGGTTGATCCTTGCCGGGCTTTTGGCGGCATTTATGAGTAGTTTCGATTCGACGGTAAACGCTGGAGCTGCGTATATTGCAAATGATATCTATAAGCAATATATTAATCCCAATGCCAGTGACAAAAAAAATATTTATGTCAGTTATCTTAGTTCCATACTGCTTGTGGTTGTTGGTATTTCTTTCGGGTTCTTTACGGAGTCGATTAATTCTGCGCTGCAGTGGATCGTTGCTGGTCTTGGCGCGGGATATCTGGCACCTAATGTTCTCAAATGGTATTGGTGGAGGCTTAA
>JAGLTN010000562.1 GCA_023135255.1 Planctomycetota bacterium | reverse complement strand
CAAGTATTGCAATGACAACAATGCATATAATCGCGCCAATGATCCAAAAAGTTCTATTCGATATTTTGCTTGTGGGTATTTCTGCTTTTTGATTCATAATCTTTCCTGTTACTGGTTAGGATTGTTTCTGAGTATTTAGTCTTTTTATAAGCTGACCATCTTTGCGAATTAGTATATAGAAGAAAGGCCTTTGGTTTAGTAGTCCTATTTGCGCATTGCCCGGCATTTTTACATAATTCTGCATCATCCATATCACTACCGGATGTTCCTTAGGCCTTTGGACATGTTGCAGGTTTATTGCTATTATTTCGGGCTTTGCTTTTTTCAAATCCTGCAAAGCTCTTTCTGTATGTGCTTTTGCCAGCGGGTTTTCTGCTTTTGCTCCTGGGCTGTCCATCATATCGGTAGCCCAGATCACGCCTGTGGGTGCGGGACGTTTTGTCCAGAAGTACAAGGACGGGTTAATGCCCCATACATATAATGTCTCATCATCTTTGAGCAATTTATCAAGTTCTGTCGCAATTTGTTTTGTGATTATGTACTGCGGGCCTTGCTTGTTTGCGGACCACATATCTGGTGAAAGTTTATATTGAGGCCAAACCATTATTATTAAAATTGCCAAAGCGATGGAACCTGTAGTGTTCGTGACCCATAGTGGTATTTGTTTTTCTTTTGCGGTTTTTATTGCCAAAGCGGAACCCGCGGCGACGGTTAATCCGATGAGCCAGAGTTGATAATAGTGATTATAGAATCTTCCCGGCAGAGATACAGCAAGATGTCCGCTGATGAGCATAACAGCAACCAGTACCCATTTCTTGCGACAGCCTTTCCAAAGACCGGCAATGATTCCAATTACAGCAACAACGCCGAGGACTGTTGTGCTTTTTACTGCACGTGGGAATAATCTTTTTATGGTTAGTCCTTCAATAACATTCTGTCCTAAACTTCCGCCTCTGCTCTTTGTGTAATATTGGCCATAAGTCACCATTGTATCGTAGAATATCTGGAATCTGCCTGTAGCGGCGAAGTAGCCGAAAACTGAAAACCACAGAGCTGCCGCCGCTGCACCTATAATACAGAAATGTAAAACCGCCATTTTTCTTTTCTGTTTGTCGGAGAAGTTTATGATTACATAGGCTCCAGCCAGTAGGATAGCAAATGCTATGGCTACTGGTTTGTAAAGTGTTGCGCAGGCAAATAGTAAGCCGACAGATATCCATCTGCCAGGCTGAAGTTTTGTACTGTCTGCCCCTAACATCAATACAAATGCCCATACCAGGCATGCGTTTATTCCGACTTCGATGTTAGGTTGGTTTGCCCAAAGCCACAGGTCGCTGCAGATAAAGGCCCACAATGCAGCTGCCCATAGCCCACCAGCGGCGGAGGATATTTTTTTGCCGGCATGGTATATGCCTATCATAGTTACGATAGCTGAAATTATTCCTATGAAGAAGACTTGTAAAGGCCCGTAGCCGAATAGGATTTCCGCTATTGCGTATGTGACAAATATAGCAGGAGGTTTGCTGTCCCACAGGTCCGAGTATAAAGGCTTACCATTGAGCATTTCATGGGCGATCACCGCATGGCTGGTAATGTCTCTTTCAAAAGGCTCATTGTAGGTGTATAGCCTCATCGAAACTATACAAAGGCATAAAAACGCAAGTATTGCGATGGCCCAATACTTCCAGTTCAAAATTTTATTGTCTGATGGTATTTTTACCGGTTTGGGTATATTTTTTTTTATTTTATTTATATGTCTCGTTTTTTTCATAACAGCCCATCAATAAACCAGTTAAACATATCCCTAGTGGGATGTTAATGTATGGTATATCGGCTATAAAGCCATATTTTGCCAGTTTAACCATCTAAAAAATGCCAACCTCTGTCGCTATTGTTACGTATTGTTACTATTGAATGATTGTGGAAAGAAAAAATCTTGCTTGAAAACATCCTTTTCGTTAAACTTAAACGCTGTTTTTAACGAGATTAAAGTTATATATAAGTTTAACTGGAGAAATGATTATGAGACGTAGTTTTATTATTTTGGTCATAAGTGTCTTTGGCTTTTTGATGTTTTCGCAGGTTGGTTGCGAGCAGCAGGCAAAAGAAAAAAAACAGCCTTTAAAGATTGAAGATTCAAAAGAAAAAGAAGCTGTGAAAAAGACAGCTGAAATTAAAGTAACTGGCTCAGGGCCTCAAATTGAATTTGAAGGTTCGATGCATGATTTTGGAAAAGTTGGTCCCAGTTCCAAGAGTGTTTATGGCTTTAAGTTTTCCAATATTGGAGATGAAGCTCTTAAGATAACCAAAGTGACGAAAACCTGTGGTTGTACACCGTTCACCCTTGAGAAGAAAGAATATGCTCCGGGTGAAAGTGGAGAGTTGAAAGTAAGATATAATTCCGGAAGCAAGGCAGGGATGGTGACACGTCGTCTGTATGTTTATACTAATGATAAAGATGATGGGAAGATCCAACTTACATTAAAAGCAGAAATAGTCGAAAAGGTTAAGCATACCCCTCACAGATTGAATCTTTCTTTGAAAGAAGAAAATGCCGGCTGTCCTGATATTGTAATTGAAAGCCTTGATGGTAAGGAGTTTTCTATAAAGCGAATTAAATCAACCGCTGATTGTATTACAGCTGATTTTGATCCATCTGTTAAAGCTACGAAGTTTGTATTGAAACCAAAGGTTGATGTTGAGAAGCTCAAGAGAGGCCTTAACGGCAGAATAGATATCAGCCTGACGCATCCACAGTGTCGCAGCAAGACGATAAGCTTTGAAGCATTGCAGAGATTTAAAAGTACACCGCCGTCAATCATTGCTTTTAACTCAGAGCCTGATGTTCCGATAAAAAGGAAGATTTATATTCTCAGTAATTACAAGGATGATTTTGAGGTTGAATCAGTAAAATCAGAAAAAGGCCTCATTGAGGTATTGAGCCAGCAGAAAGATGGTAAGAGATATATAATTGAAATTCAGATCAATCCACCAGAGATTGAAAATAATAAGAATTTCTTCAAAGATGTTTTATCAATCGATATCAAAGATGGCGGAAGGTTAACTGTTGTATGTCGTGGTTTTTACGCAAAGAAAAAGGCAAAATAATCGGGCAGGTAAGCTCATAATACCTTTCAGGATAATATCCCGATGTATATCGGGATACCCGCGGATAAACTGAAAAATTCAACTGGAATTAGTATAATACTATGATTCGGTCAATTTATTTACTATTTGTATTTTTGGCTATGTTCAGCATAGCCTCGGCTGAGGGTCTGTGCCCTGATGATACCGCAGCCATTTTTTTTACCGGCAACGACAGAGGTGAACTTAAGCCTTGTGGTTGCAGTGGGGGGCAACTTGGTGGTATTGACCGACGCAGTGCTGTTTTCGACCAGGTCAACGATTCCCGAAGGTTAGTAATTGATACCGGTTCGTTTGTCGAAGGTGACGGCGAGCAGGATATGATAAAGTTTAACATCATGATAGAGGCTTTTGGTATTTTAGCCTATGATGTGATTAATCTTACAAAAAGCGATGTTGAGATTGCATCTAACCTCGGATTATCGGACGGTAACGGCCAGTCTTTTAAGATTGTTACTTCGGATGGCAGCAAAGAATCTTCTTTTGCGAGGAGTTTTACTAAGAAAATAACCCTTAAAAATGGCAGGATATTTAATATAAATTTGGCAGGTATCGATTCAAATAAAGATTCACAAAAACAGGTTAAAGGCCTTTTCAACAGCAAAAAAAGCGGTGATTCTATCAATATTCTTATAGTTACCGGCGATGGAAAAACAGCAGGTAAGGTTGATATGAAGGTTGTTGACTGTCTGATAATACCTCCCAGCTCTGATGAACCGGCACTTCAAAAAACCACTAAAACCGGTGCTTTGGTTATTAGCGGGGGCAGATTTGGCAAATATATCGGGAGAGTTGATATAATCTGGCCGAAGAAGACAAAAAGGCCGCAGCTGAAGTTTTCATCTGTGCCTTTAACTGAAGATATTGAACAGAATCCTTCATTGGTTGAGCTGTATAAAGTTTATCAGCAGCTTGTTGCTGAGGTGGGGCTTATTGAAAAACATCCCCGCTTTAAAATGGAAGAAAATTTGATATATCTCGGTTCTGATAGCTGTAAATCTTGCCATGAGTATGAATATGAAAAATGGAGCCAGAAAAGGCATTCATGGGCTTATTCAACTTTGGAAAAAGTCGGCTCTCAGTATGACCCGGAATGTGTGGGTTGTCATGTGGTTGGTTTTGATTACGACATGGGTTTTACGACAGAAGACCGAACCCCGCATTTGAGAGATGTGGGCTGTGAAACTTGTCATGGGCCTGGTTCTGAGCATGTGGTGAGCGAAGGTTATGAAAAAACGACAATGCCCCAGTTGGCGTGCACTGAATGTCATACTCCTGAGCACAGCACGGATTATGCAGACAATGAAAAAGAATATTTTGAGAAAATTGAACATTGGCAGGAACAAAAGCCGGCTGAAGATGTCAAAGTAAAAGAAGAGCCTAAAGAAACAGAAGAATAGATATGCGAATATTACGTGGAATAATATTGTCTGTTGTTGTAACAGCGGTTTCGTGGAACTGCAGCGATGCTTATGCTTCCAAAAGGGATAAGAATATAAGGAAGCTTCTGGATTCTCCGAGCGTAGTAGAGAAATTCAAGAAAACTCAGGGCAAGCGGACGAAAAAGTCGAAAGATAAGGAATCTCCGCTGGTAAAAGAGGCAAAATCGTTCGCATTGTATCTTAATCCGCCTCAAAAGGTGAAAAAGCGTCCGCCTAAGATCGATAAGAGAACCAAATCTATAGTCAAAAAACCTACGAATGTTTCAGCCAAATTTAAAATTGTCGGAACAAGCTACGCTGAGTCTGATCCTTCGATGTCTTTGGCATTGTTGGATATTGCAGGCAAAGGGTTAAGGTGGATCAGACAGGGAGAAAAAGTCGGACATCTGGTAATAGAAGAGGTCAAACCAGGTGGTACGATTGTGATTCGTGATGGGAAAAACACATCGGAAATGACAGTTGATAAGCCGGTTAAAATGAGCCTTCTAAAGGGTAAGCAGCCTGATATGAAAGAATTGTCAGGTCAGATCGAATCGATGTTATCGGCGCCTTCTGATTTGAAATCAAAAACTTCAAGGGGCGTTGAATCATCAGCTACCAATAGGTTAAAAGCACGTCCGGAATTGTCAGAAGAGGAAGTTAAGCAGCAGGAGTTGATGATGGAGCAACTTTTGGATCAGGTTGGACAGATGTTTAAGGCCTCCGAGGGTGCTGATTCTTCCGGTGGAAAAGATGAAGATGCAATTAAGCAACAAGAGTTGATGTCGAAGCAGCTTTTGGAACAGGCTGGTCAGATGTTTAAAGCCCCCGGCGATGGAGCTGATTCTTCCGATACTCCAGGTGCAAAAAAGCCCTCTGCAAAAGCTGAAGTTGATAAAAGGCGGAAAGTTGAAAAGCCTCAAGATGAAACCTCTGATGTTCAGACTGTAGAAGAAGCATCAGGACTTATGGATGAATTGTCAGAAAAACTTGAGCAGATCAAGTCTAATAAGAATAGTGCAGAGGTGGAGAATATTGAGAAAAGTGTTCAACAGGACGCCGAGTATCTCAGAAGAGCTATTTCAAAGCTTAAGACGACAGAAATCAGTCCTGAAGATAAGGGGAAATTAAGCGCACTTGATAAAAAGCTGGCAAAGGTTCAGCAGGACATCCGCAGAAGCCGGTCTCGCAAGCGTATCGAAAACATCAGGAACAAATCCCGCAGATAAGTCTATTCTAAGTATTTTTCAGCAATCGGCAATCACCGGCCTTATGGTCAGATAAAATAATAAAAATCGGACGTTCAGCAATTCTGTTATTTTTTTAATTTTCAAAAAAATATTCATAAATAGATTTTCTACCGGATTTTTTATCTCGCTGGTTTTCCTGTTTTTGGGTTAATTTTGCCGAATTGACTTGCTGACAGCAATATTTCGGGAACTTTTTCTTCTTCTGATT
>JAGLTN010000561.1 GCA_023135255.1 Planctomycetota bacterium | reverse complement strand
AAATTTCCGCGAATAAATCCATAACTTCTTATTTTTAAGTTATTTGCCCGCGGATAAACGGAAAAATTCAATTGGGATCAGTATACATGCCGGATATAGCTGGGTATGCCGGGATGAATGCAGGTGAGAGAAATTTTGCGCATAAAAAAGGGAGACACGGGCAGTTTTCTTAACAGATTGTAGGCCCGTCTCCCTGTCGCCCAATGCCTTTTCTGCACTTTACCGCGGGGAGTGCTTTTGACGAAAATCGTCTTTGATCCGCACTGGCAACACTATTATTATACAGAATATTTCCAGCAGATGCAAGTCGGGCAGAGCAATATTATTGCCGGCTTTTAAAAAACAGTGTTTATAGGGGCTATACGCGTTAAATATTTTCCAAAAAAAATTGCGGGGTAAAATTTTTCGTATCCAAAAATGTGTTAACAACGGGTTTTTGTTTTCCAAATCGATTTACAGAGGTTAATATTTAGTTTCAGATTCACAATGGCTTATTACAAAGCTAAAGCACCTCTACTGTGCATTTTGGTATTGCGTTGAGGAATCTGACGCCGTAACGTTTCTGGATTATTCTGCTGTCAAGAATAACAACTATTCCACGATCATTTTTGTTGCGGATAAGCCTGCCGAAGCCTTGTTTGAATTTTATAATCGCAAGTGGAAGCTGGTAATCGAAAAATGGATTGCCGCCTTGGCTTTTTATCTGGTCGATCCTGCCTGCGATCAAGGGTTGAGATGGTACAGCAAAGGGTAATTTTACGATTATGACATTGCCGAGAGCTTCGCCCGGAACGTTCACCCCCTGCCAGAAACTATCGGTGCCAAACAGTACAGAGCTGTGGTCGGCTTTGAATTGATGTAATAAATCACTCCTGCCTACGCCTGAACCATGCAAGAGAAGATCGATATTATTTTCCGCAAACCACCCCTCCATGTTATCCGCAACTTTGCTCATCATAGAGTAGCTGGTAAAAAGCACAAACGCTCGGCCTTGCGTTTTGTTTACATACTTTTTTATCGCCTCTGTTGCCTGTTCGATAAAATCAGGTTTGTTTGGCTCAGCCATATTTTTCTCGATATAAACAGTAACCTGCTTTTCATAATCAAACGGGCTGCCGAGCTTAACTGCATCGAAATCTTCAAGACCTATTCTGCCGGCGAAGAAAGCAAACCCTTCAGCTTCTGACTGATTGTCACAGCTCAAAGTAGCACTTGTCATAATTACGGATTCATATCTATCGAACAAAGCATTTTTGACATCCGGGCCCACGTTGATGGCTGCGCTTTTTAGGGAAACGGTTCGTCTGGCTTTGCCGGTTACTTCTACCCAGTAGATATAATCGTCTTTTTGCTGTTCGAGGAAATTTTTTAAATCAGCGACAATATCAGCGCAGCGGTCAGCAAATCGCATTATTTCAAACTTTTCATCGTCATCTTTGCTTGACTTGGTAAGTTTAACGAGTTCAGTCCTTAGCTTTTTCAGATGCTGCGAGAGAGTATCTTTTACAAATTCCTTTTCACACTTTCCATTACTTTGCAAAAGTGATTCTTCATACCAATTCCGAACTTTTTTGAAAAACTTTTTTGATTCAGCTTTCACATTAGCTGTCAGGTCTATCGCTTTATCAGCTTTTATATGTACGAGCAGCCCTTTATGTGTTCTGGAATTAAATAAACCGCTGATCATATACTCGATGCGTCTGCTGCTTAGGTTTATACCGAAATGATCCTCCGCAACGTGTTCCATATTATGAGCTTCATCAATAATTACATACTTATAAGGAGGCAAAAACGATGTGCCTTTCTGCTTTAGAACAAGATCGCTAAACATAAGCGCATGGTTTGCAACGATGATATCGGCACTTTCCAACCTCCTGCGGGCACGAAGGTAAAAACACTGACGGAAGTGCGAACATTTTCTGCCCTTGCAGTTGCCGTGCTCACTTTTAACCGCATCCCAGGATGCTGCAGCAGGTATATAACCCAAATCGCTTAAAGAGCCATCCTTTGTCCTCTGTGCCCAGTTTTTTATGTCATTAAGATTTTGGGCGAAACCATCGAAATACCCCTTTTGCATTTTCCCGGCATAAGTCAGTCTGCGGAGACAAATATAATTACTTCTGCCCTTTGCAAGAACTGCGGTAAAATCAATGCCAAGACAATTAGCCAGGAAAGGCAGGTCCTTATTTATTAGCTGTTCCTGCAAAGTAATTGTGTATGTGCTAATCAGGACTCGACCTTTGCCTTTATTTATAGCATCGATCGCTGGGATAAGATATGCAAAGCTTTTGCCTATGCCCGTACCTGCTTCGACTGCGAGATGTCTGGATTCTTTGAAAGCCTTACTAACAGCACAAGCCATTTTTATTTGTTCGGGTCTTTGCTCAAAATCAGAAAAAGTGCGTGAAATAAGCCCATCGGTGCTTAAGGCATCGGCTATTGGTGACGGAACATTGGCTTTTATCATTGTAAGTCTTACTACCAGATAGATTATCAAATACGCGTAAATTAAATTGCTCTATGATAAACATATACTATTATCCCGTCTAATTCAAGGCCTCATCTATCTCAGATCTGATTACTTTTATCACCTGCATATCCGGATTAGCCTCATAAGCTTCGTCTATAAGCTCCTTGCCGCGCTCAAGTCTGCCCATCTGATAGTAAACATAGCTAAGCAAATATTTCAGCTCAACGCTGTTAAACTCCTCAATTATTTCTTCGACATCTGATGCTCTGCTCTCAAGAACGTCTCTGTCACCGACAATGGCTACGAGGTCTATTTTGATTTTCACGATCTCAGGGAATATCTCGACCGCCTCTGAAAGATAGTACGCACTGCTCATAAATTCACCGGCGGCAAATAGTGCCTGACTTTTCCCGGCATATACGATGGGGTCGCCGGGTTTATACATCTCAGCCAATGAATAAGCACTTGATGCTCGATAGTATTTACCTTCCTTGAGATACGCTTCAGCAAGTCTGAGGTGATTATTGAACTTATCGTTTTTGAAAGCTGCAAGAGTTTTATGCGTCTTAGCCTCGACAACAATCTCTTCAGGACTTGGATCTTTCTCTGCTTCTTCAATTATTTCTTCAGGAGTCAAAGTTTCTTTTTGAACGATTTTCTGCTTAACTTTGAGCATCTGATCCAGACCAAGAGCTTCCATTCTCATCTGGTCATAAACATCAAGCTGTTCATTGCTGACAGCTTTAGCAACAAGTATCTCTGTTTCGGTAAGCTTAGCAGCCTGCTTAGGCTTTTGAAAATCTTCGGGTTTCAATTTATCTAAAGTTGTTCGCTGCTTTTCTCTGAGTGTCGTTCTTAACGTATCGACCTGATCTTTAGCCTTTGCAAAATCAGGTTTTACTTTTTGTATTTTTGCGTCGGTTTCAATACTTTCAGTTTGGAGGTTTTTATACCTGGTATCTAAATCCGTCTCTATTGCCCTTCTCATTTCCTGGGAGTTCAGCTGGATAGGTCTGATCTGATTGCTGAAGAATTGAAGATTCGGATTAATGTTCATTATTTTAGGTGACGCATCTGTAGCAACAGTACCGGTAGCTACTCTGCCTGAAAAGTCAACACGGGGAGCTTTGAAAACTGCTGACCTGCCCGGTCTGATAGTAGAGATTGAGCCTGAAGAAGAATAATACGGTTTATATCTGCCGGTATTATAGTTGTACACAGAACTGCCGGAAGTACGTCTGAGAAAATTATCTAACGATGTTGATGGAGTAGTTCCCCCGAAGACTGTGGTTGATCTATAAGGGACAGTTCCACGAAAATATTTATCTCCGCTGACATTTCCCGTAACGAGATTATTGCTCGAATTGATAGGGTTAGGGCTTCTTCGCAATCCCCCGCTTCGCCCGGAAGAGGGAGGAACTCTGCCTGAGCCAACCGGATTAGCAGGATCAGCAAAAATCGAACCAGTCAAAACAAGAATAATACCGACTATCAAAATTTTATTTATCGTTGATTTCATGGCCATTGCCCTCAATCAAAAAATGACGTGCTTATTTTATTCAACTTTTTTATATTTTGGCGGCACTGCCCAGCGTAATTTTTCCGCCAGGGTCTGCCATTGAGTCCGTTTCGGATTATTGACTATAAGAAAATTACCTTTATGTCTTTCGATGCGAACGATCTGCCCCTCAAGCAAATTACATGTCACCTGACCATCCATTGAAACAGCGGTCCCTTCATTCACACGGATTCCGCGCACTTCTACGACGCTGGTATCTTTTATAACTATCGGTCTGAAGCTCAGCGAATGCGGACTGATAGGTGTTACCACAAAGGCTTGCAGTTGTCCCGATAGAATCGGGCCGCCGCATGAAAGATTATATGCTGTTGAGCCGGTAGGAGTAGAAACAATCAAACCATCACTAACACAGCCGGCAACTTTTTCAGAATCAACAGATATTTTTAAATCAATCGCGCGGAAAGGTTTGCCGGCAGTAATAAAAACATCATTGACCGCCGTCGAGACAAAAACTTCTTTGCCATCTGAAAATATTCTCGCTAAAAGTAACATTCTCTTTTCGACAGGTGTTTTGGCTGAAATGATATCATCGAACTGCTCCATAAGTTCGGCAACGCTGAACTCAGCGAGGTATCCGAGTTTGCCAAGATTTACGCCTATCATCGGAACATTGGTGTGTCTGAGATAACGTGCAGCTGATATAATCGCCCCGTCGCCGCCAAAAACTACAGCAAAATCACAATCCTTTACAATTTGTGGATCGCAATCCTGCCGGCAATAACTGGCAGCTATCACAGCTTTGTCTTTGGCAAAAGCCTTGAACTTATCTATAGCCTCAACTACATGTTGTCTTTTGGAATTGCCAAAAACCACCAATCTGGGCAAATCACTTTTAGGCATTTTATTTAATCCTGACTTTGAAGCATTTTTACTTTCTCAGCAATATTATCGGCATTTACGCCAATTTGCATAAGCTGATGAGCTCTGGTATCATGTTTAACAAATTCTTTCTGCGCACCCAATGTGATAATTTCCCCTGCGATTGGGTTAGGTTTACTGTCAGAAGCCATTTCAAGGACAGCCGAACCAAAACCACATGCAATGCCATGATCTTCAACAGTTACAATATTTTTCCCCTGGTCCAATAATGTCATCAAATGCTTATCGACAGGGCTGGCAAATCTTGCATTTATCACATCTATATGTACGCCCTGATTTTCGAGAAGTTTGGCTGCTTTTAAAGCTTCATTTAGAACGCTTCCATAAGCAACCACAACAGTTTTTGAATCTTCTGAGCTTTTAACTGTAACAGATTTGCCTAACTCGAAAGGCCTGTCACAGGCTGACAAATCTTCGGTATCCGGCGAAATGAAATCTTTGGGATACCTTATTACAACCGGTTTGCCGCAATTTATAGCAAAATCCATCGCTAAAGCCATTTCAGATTCGTTAGCAGGTGAGATTAGTACCAGGTTCGGCATCATTCGCAGGAAACCGATATCCATAAGCCCATGATGTGTTGGGCCGTCGTTGCCGACTAAACCGGCGCGGTCTATACAGAAGACAACCGGTAGGTTTTGTAGAGCCACTTCCTGGAAAATCTGATCAAAACTTCTCTGGAGAAATGTCGAGTAAATACAAACTATCGGCTTCAAACCGCACCTGGCTAAACCAGCGGCAATATCAACCGCAACGCTTTCAGCAATTCCAACATCATAAAAACGCTCCGGGAATCTTTCGCTGAACTGTCTTAACCCTGTGCCATCGCACATCGCACAGGTTATTGCGATCACCTTATCATTTTTGCCTGCGATGTTTACAAGCTGTTGACCAAAAACTTTTGTAAAGCTTTTCTTATCCGGACCCTGTCCTGCATCAAAACTTTCACCATTAAGCTCGAAAGGCCCAGTCGAATGAAATTTTCGCGGGTTTTCGCCAGCAGGAATGAAACCTTTGCCTTTGGTTGTGTGGACATGCAATATCGCAGGTCTGTCTATTTTTTTAAGCTCACCAAAAAGTTTAATAAGCGAGCCGATGTCATGGCCGTCAACAGGACCAAAGTACGGAATTTTCAATCCCTCGAACATCTGGCTTGCGGGTAAGACCATACGGATGCTTTTCTTGATCATTTCGATGGCTTCTTCCATTCCCTTGCCTATTACCGGCAAATGCTCAAGAATCTTGCTTGTTGTCTTTCTGATATCTTCGTAGGTTTCACTTAGTCTGACTTTTGAAAAATATGACGCTACTGCGCCCTGTGTTTTATCAATTGCCATCGAATTGTCGTTGAGGACTATCAGCATCTGTCTTTTGACCAGCCCAAGATTATTCAACGCCTCAAAA
>JAGLTN010000560.1 GCA_023135255.1 Planctomycetota bacterium | reverse complement strand
GGCTTGATTTTCTGCCTCATGTTACCTGTAAAGACCACAATTCATCTGCGATAACGAGCTGCCTGGTTGGGTTTAAAAAATTTGGCATCAGCAGTATTTTAGCGATGACAGGTGATAAGCCGGCAACTGCTAAAGGGGTTTTTGAGCTTGATTCAATTGGTCTGATGCAGTTGATCCTTAAAATGAATAACGATTCTTATCTCAAAGCCAAGCCTGAGAATCTTTCCAACGGTCATCAGTTCTTTATTGGCGGTGCGGTTTCGCCTTTCAAATATACCCAGGCTTCGCAGATGCAGCAGTATTATAAAATGGAAAAGAAGATTAAAAGCGGTGCTGACTTTTTGATTACCCAGGTTGGTTGGGACTGGAAAAAATCCGCAGAGCTTGCCCGGTACATGAAAGACAATAAAATCAGCACGCCTGTTATAGGCAATGTTTATTTGCTGAGTACGATTACACCGGCACCTCGATTGATGCATGATATCAAACTGCCCGGCTGTTTTGTCAGCGATGAGTTGCTTGAAAAGATTTACAGCGAAAGTGTTGATGAGCATATTGAAAGGGCAGCTCAGCAGGTAGCGATGTATAAACAGCTTGGTTATGCAGGGGTTGATATTGGCGGGGTGCATGATTTTAACACGTTTAAAAAGATGCTTGTTCGTGCAGACGAGATAGGCGATGACTGGCAGCAGTATAAAGACAACCTTTGCTGGCCTGCGAAAGATGCGTGGTATCTTTATGACGATAACTGCAAAAAAGTACAGCTTACAAAGTTCAGCAAAAAATTTAACCAGCGAACTTTTGATATGTTCCACCGTTGTGTTCTTGATACCGATCATAAAGGTTTTCATGTGTTTAAAAAGATAATGGAAATCCTCGGTACGAAAAAGGGGAAAGGGTTTTTCTATAAAAGTTTTAATGCCTGCGAAAAGGCTGCCAAGTATATTTTATTTGATTGTCAGGAATGCGGCGATTGTTTCTTGCCAGAGAATTTCAGTTGGTGTACAATCGGCGGCTGTGAAAAAGGTATGGATAATGCGCCTTGTGGAGATTCGACTGCTGACGGTCGATGCGGCAACAATCTCGACAGGATATGTATAGGCGAGTATATCTATAAGGCTGCAAGTGCTAAGAAAGGAGGGCTTGAAAAACTCCGACTTATGATTAATCGGCCCAGGAGACCTGAGCTTGAGCATAGCAGTTCGATTTTGAATTATTTATTTGGCAAGGACCATACGATGCAGAACCCATTGATTACAATTGGTGAATCTATACACGCTTCAATACCGAAGACGGGCAAGATTATGAAAGAGTTGGTTGCTCTCGGTGATGATTGTTACAGCAATCCATCGCCTGGGCTTGATTATATAAAGGCTCTTATCGAGTCGCAGGCTGACGATGGAGCTGACTATATCGCGGTCAATCTTGATGAATTTGGCGAGGCTGACTCTCAGGTCACAGTTGATATGATGGTTGAGTATGTGAAGATGGTTCGCAATTGGGGGGCTTCTGTGCCGATATGTATTGACAGCAGTGATGATGATGTGCTTATCGCAGGGCTTAAGGAATGGTATAACACAACTGAACCGGTGAAACAGCCTTTGGTTAATTCCATCAAGGATCATAATATTGAAAAGCTTATGCCTTTGAAAAAGCATTTTGATTTCGCATTCATCGGTTTGCTGGTTAGTGAGGGCAAGGATTCTGTGGACGAATTACACAGCCTGGCGAAGCAGATATTTGATGCTGCGATGGAATACGGTTTTAAGGCTGAGGAGATTTTCTTTGATACTACCGTTTTCCCGCTGGCAATCGATATGCCGATGGAACCCGGCAAGAGCGGCTATACTTACAGAGCGTTTGAGACTATTAAGAAGATAAAAAATGACCCGGCTATGAAGGGCGTTCATTTCTCATTAGGCGTAAGCAACAGCGTTCGAGATCTGCCCGCAAGGAAGATAGGCGTTGCCCGCGCTTATGTTGAAAAGGCTATGGAGTATGGTCTGGATGCAGGCATTGTCAATTCTGCCCATAAATTCGGCCAAACACCTGCTGACGAGGAATTAGTGAAACTTGTCGATGCGTTTGCAAAACTTGACGGCGACATGAACAATCTTAATGACGCGATGACGCTGATGGGGCAGTTTTGCTCGAAAAATCGAAAACCCGTATAAAACCGAATATTGTTGTCTTCAGGCAATGTGCAATCATAGAATAAAACTGGAAAGAGACCATAATGAAGCTATTTGGTACAGCTCAACCATTTGTTGAATATCAGGAGGATTCCTTTAAAATCGGCAGGCTTGTAGCTAATTATGAGTTTTTCATCGCACTTTTTAAACAATCTGATTTTGATGAGTTTCATATTTTCTGCCCAACTTTTGCTAACTGTAAATTAACAGAGAAGAAGATATCGCAAGAAGATATTCCAGATAACCTCAAAGCTAAAATCAAAGTTTTCCATATTACATCGTTAAAAAAATCGATAGCAGAAAATAATTACCATGTTTTTCATCTTGGCGGGTGGGGATTTTTTTTCCCGGGACTTGTTCATCTCCGCAATCTTCATTCGGCTCAGCCTTTTCCGATTACGGGCGTCACCCATTCACTTAACGACAAGCAAGCCCCATTTCACGCGTTCAAAGTTTGTACCGCTCCTGTTTTGCCATTTGATTCGATTGTCTGCACCAGCAATTGTGGCAAAAAGGTATTGGAAAACTTGTTTGAAGCAACAGAAAATAATTTTAAGCAAATGAATATTAAATATCGTGGGCGGATGGATATTATTCCATTGGGTATTAATGATGTTCACAGAACCATTCCGGATCGTATGGAAAGCAGAATGTCGCTCGGCATAGACGGCGATTCTTTTGTAATACTTTCACTTGGTCGGCTTGCTTCGGATAACAAGATGGATTTTGTTCCGTTTTTGGCAGCTGTAAAACGTTTTATTGAAAAGAACAAAGACAGAAAAATAGTCTTTATTCTTGCTGGCAGCGCTGACAACCATGAGCAAAAATTTATAAGAAACCTTTTACATGAAAATCAGCTTGAAGAAGCAACAAAGTTATTCGTTAATATTGAAAATCACAAAAAATCCGTTCTCTACAGCGCCGCTGATGTATATACATCCCCTATTGACAATTTCCAGGAAACTTTCGGTATTTCGGTTGTAGAGGCAATGGCTTACGAATGTGCTGTTGTGATTTCTGATTTTAACGGCTATTCTGAAATTGTAGATCACAATATAAACGGAATTAAGATTCCGACTTTTTGGGCTGATGTAACCAGAGATTTTGAAGATGTTTCTGAAATAATGAATTTCCCCACCTACCAGTTATTTCTCAGCCAATCTGTTGCGGTTGATTTTGATAAAATGTTGGAATCTTTTCAGGAACTGCTTGAAAACCCCGAAAAACGTATCCAGTTAGGCAAATCCGCAAGAAAAAAAGTCGAACAAAATTATTTTTGGTCGGATGTTATAAAAAAATACTCCGCTTTATGGGATAAACTTTCGCAACAGGCGAAAGACTCTTCGACCATGATCGAAAAGCCGAATAATCCATGGGAAGTCGATTTCTACTCTGTCTTTTCGCACTATCCCTCAAAAATCGTAGCCGATGACAGCAGAATATTTTTGTCTGAATACGGTAGGAAAGTACTCATCTCCGGCAATATTCCTGTTGCCTATTCAGACATAAGTGCGGGCATCATTATACCGCAGCTTGTCGCTATTGCCCTGAAGGCTATTGACCAAAATCTTATTACAGCTAAACAACTCATACGATCACTGCAAAAAAATACTGCAATATCAGATTCCACAGCACTATATTATCTTTTGTGGATGGCAAAGTATAATCTTGTCAGTATTGATGCGGGCATTATTGGTGCGTGAAAAGCGTAGGGGTTAATCTCCTGGAGCAAAAAAGGTTAAATAAAAAGAAGCTGCGAATCACCATGACAAGCAGCTTCTTTCCTTCTTTTTTTTTATCGGGATATTTAATGGAAGTCGAATAACGACTGTGTTTTAATCATAGTAACCTGTTCCGGATAGGCTTCGAAGGTGTGAACATGCAGTTCGTTCTTTCTTGCTTCAAAGTCTACATAACAGAAAGGCTGGAGTCCATCGTTTGTTTCCAGTGATGGGAATTTCCGGAACATGCCGCGATTTTGAGCAAAACGCTCCAGATCCATATGACTTCTTCGGTAGAGATTAGGGCTCATTTTCTCGACCTGGAAATTGGTCATATAACTCAGGCCTCTGTTTAATGTGCATTTATGAGAACGTGGCCCATTAAACTGGAATCTTTCTATAAGTCCTCTCGCCGGCAGCATCTGCCCGGGAGCACTGACAACTTCAGTCAGGAAAACGTCGTCTTTACCAAAAACGCTTACAACATGCGTACAACCCGTGATCCAGATAAGCGCTTCGTATTTCTCAGTTTTAATCTGCCTTTTGGTGTATATCTGGAAAAGTTCGGGATGCAAAGGCCTTTGAAACAGGCTGAACATCAATTCTCCAACTGCTACATTGCTCTGTGGTGATTCCATTATTTCTGCGATTCCCCAAATTAAATTTCTTATCACACAACAGGGTCTATTATACAAAAAAGACCCTATGCGATTCAAGGGGATTATCAGTACTGATAGAGCTGTTTGGTTTACTTATAGGACGATTATTTTGCAAGATGAGGATTTTAAAAGACTAACGATGAGAAAAATTTTTAAAAAAAATCAGAAAAAGATTAAAGTTTTTCATTTTTTTTTAATTATTCAGGAACTTTACATTGATGACTACTGCCATTATATCGTAAAAGGCATGAGTGCCGGCAGTGATCCCAAAGCCCCTGGCGGCGAACAGACAGGCAAAATAAACCCCCGCTAATGCCCGGAAAACGAATTTAGCTATATCGAAAGGCTCTCTTGTTGGCTGCCAGTTCAGGAAGTCTATGTGATGATGGGCGCTGAACAGGGCAGCTGAAATAAGGATTGAGATAACAATGGCGGCAGTTCGGTTAAATTTGAAAAAGTCCTGAAATATCAGCATCAAAATGCATATCAGAACCAGTCTGAATACCAACTCTTCATATATCCCCGCACCGATGCCGGTAATTATGTCAGCGAGCCAATACCTCTGCTGCGAGGTTTGGGGTTGATATTGCGGCTCGGTTAAATTACTGCTGACCGCTGAACAATTGGTAATTGATGTTTGTACTATTGCGGTCTGCATTGGCGGTGTGTTAGGGGTTACCTGTTTTCCGGAATCGTTTAAAACAAAACCAAGGACTATAAGCGGAATTGCGAACAGAACACATTCGATTGACATAGGAAAAAGATCTGTCAGCCAGAATTTCCAGCGTTTCTTTGATGCTATCTGCAGACCTAATAATATAAAAATTACTACAAGTGGGGTAACTATCCATGCGAACCTGCTGGAAAAACCTAAAAATTCAACAAACCCCTGCACCCATGAAAAAGCAACCACTCGGCCTTGCATGTGACTGTTGAGGACACTGGTCTGGATGAAAATTGATCCGAGTTCATAAGTGATGATAAATGGGATCAGAAAAATTATGGCGTAGACGGGCCTGGACGTCCTTTCAAGGTATGAGTCCTTAGAATAATCAAGCAATTGGCTCGGCTCGTAACTTTTTTTCTTTCCCATAGAACTGTTTTCACCTAATATCTTCAAAGAGAAAAACACAAACGATTATGAAAACTTAATTTGTAAAGTTTACTTTAACTTAAAGAAAAATACAATAAGTAAAGATAAAAACATGACAGCTGACAAACTAACTGAAATTTATGATATTCTGCTTGAAACATTCGGCTCACAGTATTGGTGGCCCGGCGATACAGCTTTTGAGATAATTATCGGTGCTATACTTACCCAAAACACCAGCTGGACCAATGTTGCCAAGGCGATTGAAAATATCAAAGCTGCGGAGCTTATGTCTGCTGAGAAATTGCATCAACTGGATAACAGCCAATTAGAACCCCTTATAAAACCTTCGGGTTATTTTCGTTTGAAAGCTAAAAGACTGAAAAATTTTCTCGATTGGCTTTTTGATAATTATCAGGGAAATCTTGAAAATATTCAGAATGTAAGTACCGATTATCTTAGGGAGCAGCTTCTGTCGATTAATGGGATAGGCCCGGAAACCGCGGATTCGATTTTGTTGTACGGCTTTGGCAGAGCTAAGTTTGTTGTGGATACTTATACCGCGCGGGTGATGACTCGTCATGGTTTGATCGAACCGGGGGCTGATTATGAAAGCTTGCAATATTTGTTTGAGGGGAATTTGCCCACGGATGTTAAGCTGTTCAATGAATTTCATGCACTGCTGGTTTGTGTCGGCAAAGATTTTTGTAAACCAAAAGCAAAATGCGACAAATGCCCGCTAAGACATTTGCCGCATGATCTTGAACCTGAGTTTTTTTAATTACTGACTTTGCCTTTATATTTGCCAGCTTTTAGTTTGAATTCGAGGAATCTGCCAACAGCTTTGGCGTCTATCTTTTTGTTGTTTATCTTTACTTTAGAATTGTCAGCCAGTTTAGGCAGTCTTACTATCGCAGCTGCGCCCTGGGGGATTTCGAAAGAGAATTCAAGTTTAGTGTCAGATGTCTTTTTCCATTCGACCGGTACAGGGCCAAGCTCTGTTAGTCCTATGCCTTTAACGTATTTCAAGTCGCCCAGTCTTGGTTCGATCAGAATTTGTTTTTCCCATATCGGTTCTGGCTTGCGAACACCAAGCACATAGGCTGGCAAAGTATATGCAGGGACTAAGCCGAATGGATGGCAGAGGTAGCCTTGAGTTTCAAAACCTTCGGCTGCGGTACCGGGGCTTTTTCTTGAAACCATGCTGTTCCATCTTTTGCGGATTATGTTTAGGACTTCCAGGTCCATCCTGTCATTATTTAATTTATACAACTCATCAAACAAAAACAGATGTGTATAAGGGTTCATAAGTTCTTTGTAATGGGCTTTTAAATATTTTTTGACAGCCGGCAAATGCTCTTTAGAAACTACGCCTCTATTGAGAGCGATCAACGCAGCCTGGATCGTCGGGATAACTTTTTGACCGGGTTCGACCCATTGTGTATTTCTTTCTGCTGGTCTTTCCGGGGCAACGAGCTTCAGCGTTGGCAGAGCGTTGTCTTTGATGTCATCCGGATAGTAGAGGGCTGAGTAGAAAGTTTGAGCTTTGTTATCCCAGAGATATTTATTGTACGCTTTTTTCAAACTCCGGGCTTGTCGTCTGTAGAATTTGCTCCGTTTGTCTTTGCCCATAACTTTTGCAAGATATGCTGAGTCTGCGAGTGCGCGATAAATAAAAGCATTTAAAGTCGCACCCTGGCAAACCTGATAGCGAAGCGGGTTGTCCAGATGGATAAGGAAATCTCTGGCGGTTATAAGCCCGCATTTATTTTTCCTGTCGAGGAACCATTTCATCTGCCCTTCTAATGCGAGCCAGGCTTCTTCGAGGAAATCCATATCCGCGGTGTTGTCGTAATATTGCCTTAGGCCATAAACCCACAGGCAGCTGTAATCTTCGATGTACCAGTGCAGATCCCAGCGGTCGGAGGGGTGATGAGCTTTTAGTTTGCCGTCTGGTTGCTGACTTTCGATGGTATGTCTCAGCATGTTTCGCATTACTCTTGAATCGCTATAGACGATGTCACCGTCTTTGTCGCCCGGGCCTGAGATGACTTTTCTGCTTGCTGGGTACTGTATCATTCCAACATCGCCCATCCATTCTGCTCGTTCTGCTGAGTCGACGTAACCATCTTCAGTGAGGACAGCTGTCGAATAGCTTGTCATTTCCCATGTCTTATTTAAGAATTCATCGTTACATTGGAACTGTGCAACCTTTATGTTGGGGTAGAGTCTGCTTGTGAATTTAATTGACTTGAGTGTGATATCCGCATTTTGGACTTTCATATTTAGATATCTAAAGCCGAAAGTGTCGGTCGACATGTAAGACTGTGAGCCTTGCCTTGCTTCGTAGATATTGTTGCAGTTATAGTTAATAATTGTTTTGCCGTCGATAAAGTCCTGACATGGTTTGAAGACGATTCTTGCATTTTCGTCAGCGTCAAAATCGAGCTGCCAGTAGGTCAAGCTTAGTTTGCCTACATCAATAATGACTTCGGTGTTTGCTTTGATCGTTAGTGGCAGATTGGCGGGCAAAGGCTTTGCTGATTTGTCGACGTTGCCGTCGTGTGTCATTTGGAGAATCGTTCCGCTGCCCATGTCTGTTTCTGCGAGAAGTGGAATTGCTCTTGGTTTTAGCGGCCCCCACATTTTGCCGTCAATTTTTACTGGTTTGGCCCATGACTGATCGTCGAAATCAGGACTTGTCCAGCCGAAGTCTTTTGATTTAGCGTTTACCTTATCGAGAATGCACGACCATGTCCAGTGGTCGCGGATCATTTGAGATGGGACTTTATCGCTGTAAAGCCAGTTTTGGTCGGTGTAAATCTCAAGGCCGTCAATCTTAATCAAAGCTGTTAATCCCGGTGTGTGTTTCATTATTTTCAGGCTGCCTATTACATTTGCCTGCACTAAAATCGCTACTGTGTTGCTGCCCTTTTTGAGAGCTTCGGCAATATTAATACTGTCATATTGAGGGCCTTTCGGGTCAAATCTGCATGGGCCTCTTTCGATATATTCGCCATTTACCCAAAGCAGATACCTGCTGTCTGCGAAAATATGTATCTTTGCATTTTTTGGATTTTCAGCCAGATCAAATTGCCTGCGAAAGCCGACGGAAACTGTTTTTCTTATGTTGTCTTTGCTGATGTTTGCCCAGATCATTGAACCTTGAAGCTTCTTATCGATGTCACTTTGACAATATGCCAATGATGATATTGTCATGATCAGTAGTGTTACAATTAAAAAGTATTTCATTTTCATTTGGTGTTGCTCCTTATTTTACCCTTGTATTTACCGGCTTTTAGCTTTAGTTCGAAAAATCTTCCGATTGACTTAGCTTTTATTTTTTTACCATTCATAATAATCTGAGAATTTTTGCCTGTCTTGGGTAGGTGTACTATAGCGGCGATATTTTCAGGTATTTCAAAAGCAAAGTCCAAGCTGCCGTTTTCATTTTTGGTCCATTCGACCGGCACAGGGCCAAGCTCTGTTAATCCTATGCCTTTGACATGTTTTAAGTCACCAAGTCTTGGTTCGATCAGTATTGTATTTTTCCAGATCGGCTGGGGTTTGCGTACTCCGAGTATATAATCGCCGAGAGCCAATCCCGCACTCATGCCGAAAGCATGACATTGGTAGCCATTAAGCTCAAAACCTTCGCCTATTGTTCCGGGGACTTCGTTATATGCCTGTTTGTGCCAGCGTTTGCGGATGGTTTCCACCATCGCCTTATCCAGCTGATCGGTATTGATCTCATACATCACTTTGAACAAGAACAAATGAGTGAAAGGATTTTGCAGTTTATCGTAATTTTCAATAAGATATTTTCTTGCATCTTCAAGGTTATCATCTGAGACGATGTTTCTGTGAAGAGCCATCAGCATTGCTGGAACTGTTGGCTCGGTCATCTCGCCTGGATTCATCCATTGGGTATTTCTTTGCGCAGGAGCTTGTATTTTTACAAGTTTCAAATCAGAAATTTTGGCTTTTTTAACATTTTCAGGGAAGTAAACCGCTGATCTGAATGTTTTTGCTTTTTCGTCCCAGAGATATTTATTAAATGCCCGCTTTAAATCCTTAGCTTCTTTTTCGTATTCTCTTGCAAGTTGTTTTTTGCCTGATTGTTCAGCAAGATAAGCTGCGTCTTTTATATATCCGTAAATGAAAGCGTTGAGTGTTGCTCCCTGGCAGGTTTGATATCTCATCGGGTTATCGAGGTGTATGAGGAAGTCTCTTGCTGTAATCAAGCCACTGTTGTTTTTGTGGTTTAGATACCACCGAAGCTGACCGGTTACTGCGGGCCAGACTTCTTCGACGAAATCAATGTCACCTGTATTGTTATAATACATTCGCAACAGTTCCATCCACAAACAGCTTTCATCTTCGATATACCAGTGGAGGTCCCAGCGGTTGGAGGGGTGATGTGCTTTTAATCTGCCATCAGGCTGAAGACTTTGTGCGATATGTCTGATCATATTTTTTATCAGCCTGGGGTCACAATAGATATTTTTGCCGTCAGCGCCTTCTGTGCTGCTGCATGTTCTTGTGATATCATATTGGACGCGACCGTCGCCGACCCATTCGCTGCGTTCAGCCGAATCTACATAACCATCTTCACTAAGAGTTATTGACGTTTCAGTTATCTTATCCCAGAGCTTGTTGAGCATGGGTATTTCACATTGGAACTTGGCAATAATTTTAGTTGGGTATTGTCTGCTTGTAAATTTTATGTTGTGTATTTTGATTTTGCCCTTGGGCAGTATGAGCTTGAAGTAGCGATAACCATAGGTGTCGGTACTCATATAGTTCTGTCGGCCTTGCTTTGCTTTATAGCTGCAATTGATATATTCTAACGATGTTTTGCCGTCAGCATATTTTTGACAGGTTAATACATTGAAGCTTGTACCTTTGTCGGTCTCAAAATCGATGTCCCAATATGCGAGCTTTAATATTCCCATATCAATTATAATTTCTGCCGGCCCTGTAAGCTCTATCGGCAAATTATCAGCTAAAGGCTTTTCCGTTTTGCTTTCGTTGCCTTGAGTTTTTACATAAACAATTTTAGCGTTTTCAAGATTTGTTTCACGAAGCAAAGGCAAGGTTCTCGGATAGAACTTTCCCCACATGTCACCATCGATCTTTACCGCGTGCTTCCAGTTCGAGTCGTCAAATTCGGGTTTTATCCAGTCGTCCTGCTCATTTGAGGCATCTATTTTGTCCATGATGCCGCTCCACCATGAATTTACCTTAGCAAATCTGTTAGAAGTGCTGTATTTCCAACTTGAATTAGTGCTGGTGACCCATAAGTGGTTGCAGAAGTCGATTGAGACCTCAAGCTTTACACTTAAACCAGGGTGGTGCTGCATCATCTTCATGGTGTTTTGGACGTTAGTTTGAACAAGTATTGCTATTGTGTTTTTTCCTCTCTTTAGGAACTTGCTGACATCCAATGTGTCGTATTCAGGTCTTTGCGGATCAAATCTACAAGGGCCTCGATCTACATATTGGCCATTTATCCAAAGTATGTATCTGCTGTCAGCAAAAATATGTGCCTTTGCAAAATTGATTTTTTCATGGGTGACATAAAAAACTTTTCTAAAAGCAAAGCCCTGCGTCATTTCATCTAATGGTTGGATCCATATCATAGAGTTCTGCAATTGTTTTGAGACATTGCCATAGTAACCTTCATATCTGGCAGATGCACTTATTGATAGGATTAAAATCAACAGTGCTGCGGTCAGATAACATCTTCTAAACATGGCAGTTCTCCTGAATGAATAACATCTTTTTTAATGCTCGCTATGAAAGGTAGTTCCCGATACATCTGTTTATAATCAAGGCCATATCCGACGATAAATTCATCGGGGACATTCAGCCCGACAAAATCAACATTGATTTGTTCTTTATGTTCGATTTGTTTTTCAAGAAACACACAGGTTTTTACATCAGCGGGGCCTTTTTCTTTAAATAATTCAGTAACCGTTTTTAATGTCAGACCGCTGTCATAAATATCATCGATAATAAGTATTTCTTTTCCTGTCAGGTTCTCTTTTATATCCGGGCTGATAGTTACCCGGCCTGTGGATTCCGTGCCGCCTTGATAGCTATTGGCACGAATGTAGCAAACCTGGAATTTTTCATCGTCATCGATCTGCCGGAAAAGATCATCAGCAAACCATTTGGCACCCATCAGCATAACAACTGCTAATACTTTCTCGCTGTTCGCATAAGTTTTTTTAACTTTCCAGGCTATATCTTTTACAGAAGAGACGATTTGTTGCTGTGATACTACTATTTCATTGAAGATATCATGTTTTGCCATGAGTAAACCTCATTAAATACTATCGTACTCTTTATACTGATCACAATTGGATTTTACCGTTTATCCGCGGG
>JAGLTN010000056.1 GCA_023135255.1 Planctomycetota bacterium | reverse complement strand
GCCTCTTTCGCTGGTGCTGTTTTTGCAGGCTCAGCAGGAGCATCGCTCTTCTTCTTACAAGAGCAGATAAACAAACTTATCGCCAGCATTACCATCAATGTTACCTTAACCACAAAACTATACTTTTTCGACATTTCTTTTTAACCTCATTTTTTTAACATTTGCATTTAAATCTATTTAAATCAAAACTACCCCGCTGCGACTGCCTTTATCCCACCAAGAATAATGGCAAATACAACTAACAATACGCAGGCAGGGATTAAAAGTTTGAAACTTTTTTGAATTGACGAGCCCTCTGCAAGCTTACCGATCGCCTTAGGCACAAAAACACCGCCCAAAAGACCAATAGCAAAGATAATCCCGAAAACACTACCGAAGTTTTCCGGATGCTTAGAAGCTGTAACACCGACTATCGTCGGGAAACACGGTGCAAAAGCAACCCCCGCCAATGCCGCCAAAATCCAAAGCCAGCATTTTTTACCAAGCGACATTGCAATAATAATAACTGCAATAATTACCGCGGCACCTGCAATAAACCAACCTCCATATTTAGTAATAACAGGAATAAAACTCGCCCCAAAACGCCCTGCCATCATCGCAATCGCAAAAACACTGAGAAGCTGCTGTCCCTTAGCATCGAAAATCGATGTGTCACCCTCAACGTCTTTGCTAAGCACTTCCTTGCCGTAAGGAGCAAGCCAGTTACAAAACGATGACTCCAGGCTGATATAACAGAACAACGCCAACGCCGCCATAAGAACTACAGGCTCCTTTAAAAGTGCAACTGCATCACCGATAGCAAAACCCGCACTTGCAGCAGGATATATCGCCAGAACAGCAACGATCACAGGCAATAAAACTATCACTCCCAAAGCCGCAACTGCCTTCTCATAGCTGACCTTTTTAAACAGGAAACTAACAACCAAAGGCGTCAGAAAAAGTCCCAACCCAAAGAACACATTACCCATATTACTCGCAGCCGCCGGATTCTCACCTTTATAAAGAATACTCGGTATCAACGTATTACCTGCGGTATTAAGTGCCATCGCTCCAAAACCAAGCAAGAGACAAGGCACCAGACAACTTTTAAAAGTTTTGCCGTAAGCTAAAATAAAGATACAAGCCGCTGTCGCAATAAAACCGAAAACCGCTACCGGCTTAAACCCTACCTTATCAACAACCACACCCATCAAAAGAGAAGCCAAAAGGCATGTAAACATAAACGCCGAGATCATCGTACCAAATTTACTCTGGTCAATATTGAGCCTCGGCATCAGCTTAACGCCGATAGAACCCAAAAGCGCAAAGCACATTCCAAGACCAAACACACACATCAAAGCAACGATCTGAGTCAGGACATTGTATTGAATTTCCATAATTACCATCCTTAAAAAAAATTAACATTTGAATCTGACTATCCTTCGTCAGAAACCAATTTAAAATTACAGACTAAATTTCCTGCCTCGCTTTCGCCAAAGCTGTCACGTATGTATGCACCATCGCAATAAGAACAAACGCCAAAGCGCTATACCTATGCAGGTCCATCAGAAAATGCTGCATATCCGTCCCGAATATCCTGAACATACTCGAAACAATACTCAGCGCAACTACCAAAGCCAAAAACATCAAAACCCAGAACGTTATCTTACGAACCGGCAAAAACGTCTCATTTTCTGTCTTTTCAACATAAACGCCAAGCTTAACAGCCTTGTGCAAAAATCTCATAAGCCACGGACAGTCATACCTGTTAAAGCCGTTCTGCTTAGACCAGCCCAACGCAAGTATCGCCAGGCACGCAATAAATATCGGTGCAAAAGTAGAATGGATCATTATCAAATAACCGCTCAATGCTTTATCGTAAAGCAGCCGCTGCCAGAAACCAGTCACAACCAGCACCAAAACGCAAAACATAACAAACAAATAAAGCAGCTTTTTAACCACACCCCACAAGCTACTGCTCTGCCCAGGCAAAAGCAGTGTAATGATCAATACCGGTATCCGAAAAATATCAAGCCCTTTACGCAAACGTTTAGGCCCGAACACTTCATCGAACTTCGGATGAAAGATCAAACAATGCAATCCAATCGCCGCAAACGTAATTAAAAAAGATGCTATGGTAATAATTTTAAACATATTATCCGAAAACCCGAATCAAAATTGAAATTTATTCATCTTCTTCTGCCATCGCCCTGACAACACAACTAAGTGCCCGCAAAGCAAAGAAAAACAGAACAAACACAACAACCGCACATGACAAAAGCACAACCGTCTTCATTATTGGTCTGAAAACAAACGACATCGCAAACAGCTTCATGTAAAGAGGGTTAACATCCTGAAAATCCATCATATTCGCAAATGTACCCTGCACATTTTTCATCGGCCCATCAATCACAACGCTGCCAAATGAAAACGGCTGATCAACACTATGACAATCCTCGCAGCTTCGAACACCCAAAGACTGCTCCGCAGGTCTGACATCATGTGCGATCGACCATTTGTAAGGCGCAGCTGCATCATTGTCACCAACCACCAGTTCATCCTCGCCGTCAAGACTATAAAGCCTGCCGCCCGCAACATAAACAGGACTACCCTCTGCAACATCTTTCAACGCAATAAGAGCACTGCTGATTTTTTCCTCTGTAACCTCAGGCCACGTCAACGCAACCCTCGACGGCACATCCGCCTTAATAATGTCAATCACAACCTCTTTAACAATATCAAAATTCATAGGACTAACCTTGCCATCATTAACCTGCCCCCAAAACGCAGGCCAGACAATATTACCAGGGGCGATCTTGCCGTTGGCTTTTTCGGCAAATACTCCCGTCACAATATGAGGCAACGCATCCGAATTCTTCCTGGATCCAAGCGTCCCCAACGCATGACCCATAGAAGTCTTAACCAGTGAAGTTTCTTTTCCAGGCCAAAGACCGCTATGACAAGCGGTACATGAAAGCTTTTCAAAATGAACAACTGGGATTCCCGCATGAACAGGCTTCGGTGCACCTAAACGCCCTGAAGACGGCATATTACTATCACCCTCGCCAAGGTGACATCCCTCGCAAGAGGCCGTCGCAGCAAAAGCATTTTCAGATTTTGCACTGCTGCACTCATCGCCGCGAGTAATATTATGCCCAAGCTCATTACGATGACAATCAACACAACTAAGTCCCGCCGCCAAATGCACATCCTTACCGCTTAGCCCTTTCTGCAAACTATTCATTTCCATATTTGCGGATGAATGGCAAAAGAAGCATTTCTCAGCTGGTATATTTTTAACAACATCAAAATGAACCATTTTCTTACTGTCAAACGCCCATGCCTTATACTCGATCGCAGGTGGGATAAGCTTAGGATCATCCATAATCCCCGGCATCAGGGGGTCATACGTATCAGGCATATTCTTCGCGGAACCGCTCGCATCTGCAAAACCACAAGCCGAAGCCGCCGCCCACATGTAATTCTCTTTACGAAGCTGCGTGACATATTCCGCCTGGTCATAACCGCCGCTAACTTCGTGACATGAAAGGCAATTAATTTCCAGCTTACCGGAAACAAAGCTTCGCATCATCTCATCGGGGTCATCACTATCAACTTCCCCTGCTCCGCCGCCCGGCATCTGCCTTGAAAATTTCTTCATAAACTGCCACGTCGTAAGCCCCACCTCCTCAGGACGATACAACCCGGGCCAATTCCGATATGAAAGCGGTATCTGAGTCGCGGTCTGCACATCAACATAAACCCAAGGCTGCCCAGCTTTGCCCGCATCGACATTCGGATCCATCGCATTGAAATGCCAACCTTTGCTTATCTTGTCATAGTCATGACACTGCCCGCAAGTTTGCCTCATAGAAAAAGGCATCAGCGGGTCATCATTCAGAGATATCTTTTCACCCTCGTTGTCATATAGAGGGATTAAATGAACCGGCTTAGCCCTGCTGCCGTCAAATTGATCGCCAAGAAACTCAGTCTCAGTCTCAGCTGCGCAAACCATTGCAAAGAAAAACAGACACACACACGCTGTATAGAACAATCCTTTTTTAGTCATATCTCGATCAAATTTTAAATTTTAAATTCTTCTGGCTTAAATTCAAGTCGCTTCGCCGCCTCAACCGCCTCGTTAACCTTCAAAACAGTAACAGCAGTCTCATAACCAACCTCTGCCGGACAATTAAGTTTAGCCTTACCACGAATAGAATCAAAGAAATTCTCCAAATGTGGCTGATGATATTTCTTTTCCATCTTAACAGGTATCTCATAAGCTGGTGGTGCCAAAGTCTCACGAACATCAAGCACTTTTACCTCCTTAGGCTCTTCCTTTTTCTTAGGCTCATTGATAATGCCTGCTTTAACCCACTGGTCCCATTTCTCAGATATAGCTGGTGATTCAGGATAGACAGCGCCTCTCGCACTTGCTTCTGATATCTGCAATGTTCCTTCATCACCCATGAATGTTTCATAATATCCCTGGCTGCTATTGGTAGTAATTGTCTGATAAGCCGCTCTAACCTTACCAGCCTTAGTCTCATACTCAAATATCGCCATCACAGTATCATACCATTCGTGAGTTGCTTTTTCATAATAATCAGTTCCGCCGCTGGCTATAACCGAAACCGGATTCGAACCAAGGAACCAGCTGTAAATATCTATCTGATGGGAACCCAGGTCAACAATAGGTCCGCCGCCCAGGCCCTTATACCATCTCCAGTTCTTGAACTGGTGCATATTCTTAAAGCCGTATTTTTCCAAAGTTGCCTGGTCGATAGTAGTATTTTTCGGCCAACCCAGGTCAGGCTTAGCTGCACGATTCCATTGGCCGTTAACTGTTGTTATTCTGCCAAGAAGCTTCGCATCCTTAACAAGCTTATCATAACTGTGAATATATCTTGGATTGCTTCTTCTCTGATGGCCGATCTGCAAAAGCTTCTTAGTTTCCTTAGCCGCTTCAACCATCCTCTTAGCACCTTCAAGAGTATTAGACATCTCTTTTTCACAGTAAACATGATGACCCGCCTTAAGCGAATCTACTGTATGATCCGCATGCCAAAAATCTGGCGTTGCTACGATTACCGCATCAAGGTCTTTTTCAGCAGCAAGCAATTCTTTATAATCAACATAGCTGTTGTTTATATGCTTATAAGCTTTAAGCCTGCGAGAAACCCTCCTGAGATTCACATCTTTCCATATATCGCAAACAGCTTTAAAACGCAGCCCCTTGATCTTCATACATGCATCCACAAGAACCTGCCCCTCAGCTCCACCGCCGATCACAGCGACATTCAGATCTTCTGTGCCGCCCTCAACACCAAAAGACTTCGGTGCAAAAACCAGACTTGCACCAACAGCTGCTGTAGAACGCAAAAACGTTCTTCTGTTCATACCTTTTTCATTTTTGTCTTTATTCATCACGTTTACTGTATCTCCAGACTATTTAAAATTACACCATTTCTGAGCAAAAACACCTTCACTTGTGCTTTAGCCTCAAATAACTCAACATTTATACTACTATCCTTATATACCTGTCAAGAACCGCTTTGTTTGAAATATACCACCAAAAACAACCAAACATCCAAAATAACACTGTTATTTCTTTAATTCACGTATCTTGATATTGCGATACCAGACCTTACACCCATGATCCTGAAACCCGATATGCCCATATCGCGGCATACGTGCAATATCTTTTTTAAACTTATTCTTCGTACCATCCGGATTCTTACCGGGCTTATCAAACCATAAATTGACATCCACACTAACAACGCACGTTCCGTTCATCGCAACATATATCTTCTGATCCTGGCAAATAAGCACAACCTTGTTCCACTGACCAGCTTTCTTGGCCATATTCCGAAAAGGAGCCTGGCAATCATAAAATGCGCCGCAGTCATATTTTTCTAACTTGCCATCTCTCCTGCCATAAGAATCCGCGATCTGTATCTCCAACCCACTCTGAACCGGGTCTTTCAAATCAGCCGTCCTGAAAAATATCCCGCTGTTGCTGCCCTTTTCAATCTTAAACTCAAGCTCAAGAATAAAATCACCATACTGCTTTTCTGTCCAGATATACCCCGCTTCCCTGTGCTCATTATCCATAGGCCCGGCAAAAGCGATAGCCCCATCTTCAACTTTCCAAACCTTGGATTCAGGCGATTTCCATCCCGCAAGGTCTTTCCCATTGAAAATACTAACAAGCCCCTTGTGACCATCAGGCGTCCATAAATACTCGTAATCAGCCACCTTCTTATGTTTGCTACAGCAATCTGCCGCACTAACCATACCAACCGACAAAACCATAACTGCTATCAATATAAAATTAAATAACTTCAAGCTGCACCTCCAAAAAGCTGTTAAGCTTTAAAGAAAATAATAAACGCCAATGCACACGCCAGCAAAACTCCGCAAGGCACAATAAAAATCTTCCGCCACTGAAATTTACCCTCAACACTAAACTTATCCATCACAACACCGGTAAACTGCGTCCCCAGGAAAAAGCCTAAACCTATAGTAGCCATAAACAACAATGACTGAGCTGAACTTACAATTGTCGTATCAGCAACACTATTAATATATATCTGACCGCCAATGATAAATGTCACATAAGCTATCCCGTGAAACACCATTGACCCGTAAACAAGAAATTTCGGTTTTTCAACTGAATAGATCAGATAAAGGATAAGCCAGCTCAAAACACCAACTGCCAATGTCCACTTATAACCAACTCCTAACAAAACCGGCAAAACCCAAACCGTCGCTGCGATCTGAGCCGCCTGAGCAATTGCCATCAAAGCGGGAATATTCTTACTCTTAGCACCAATATCGCCAAGAAACTGAGCTGTACAAAGGAAGTAAAACTGAAGCTGGGTCGTAGCAATAAATGAGACTATAAAGAATATAAGGATATTGCTGTCTTTAAGCATCGAAAACGCATCCAGAAACGCCAGGCTCGAACCACTACCGCCGGTCGGTGCAACATTAGGTTGGAAAAAACAGCAAACGCCCATCAACGCTGACAATATTGCTGCAAATTTCAAACAGTCACTGCCGTCACCTGTTCCCTTAAATTTCCTCCAGCCAGTAAGAACCAGACCAACCAGAACCCAGCCGATCGGAGCCCAGATAAAGATATTAGGAGACTGCGTTGCCGCATCTGTCAAATTGGCAAACATCAAAGAATTAACCAAAGGCAGCGTCGCAGAATACAACAATGCATAAAGACCCATCATAACAAACAAAGGCCCAAACTTCTCCTTCTTAGATGCAGCAAACAACAGCGCCGCACCGGCAAAATGTGCAAAAACTAATATCCATTTACTCGCGACCCACTGATCAGCCATCTGCCCTGCAATAATAGGCGAAACCAGACACGCCAGCGGAATAGTTCCATATATCCAGCCCGTCTGCTTACCGCTCATTTTCAAAGGCCCCAAAAGCCTTGCCGCAAGAACCGGCGCCCACGCTCCCCAGACTGCATACTCAAGAAACATCATCGAACTTAAAAGCAAATACATTTTAGTTTCCACAAATTTTCTCCTTAACAAAACTTCTTTCTCTAAAAGGCTACAAACTCCATCCTTGCCTATACTCTCTGCGAAGCAAACTATTAGCCTCTTCACAATTAGTTATTTTCATATTCTTGCTGTCCCACAAAAGTTTTTTACCCGTCCGAACAGCAATACTGCCGAGCAAAACTGTCTCCGTCAAAGGCCCGGAATACTCAAAATCAGAAGCTGCTTTTCTGCCAGTTTTGCACGCATCAACCCAATCCTCGTAATGATTCATACCTCTCGGCAAAAATGGTTCAGGCTTGGTAAAACCTTTCATATCTGTCTCCGGCACAAGCCTCGCACCGCCGCAGTGTATCGAAAGCATTGTCCCCTTATCGCCATAATAAAGCCCACCGCTCCCGGGTAGCTTCCTGTCAGGATTCATACTATCCGGCAAAGATGGAAATATTCCGCCGTCATACCACGTTATATCAATCGCATCATGTTTTGCCGTAGCTGCAAATTTATAATGGATAATGGTCCCAACACAAACAGACTCCTTGTCAACAGCCGTCGAATATGCATAAACACTCTCCGGTGCTTTCAACCCAAACGCCCAGAAAGGTATGTCAAAAATATGACAACCCATATCGCCAATAAGCCCATTACCAAAGTCCCACCAGTGCCGCCATATATAAGGCACATAACTCGGATTGTAATCCCGATACTCCGCAGGACCAAGCCACAAATCCCAATCCAGATTAGGAGGAACTTCATGCTTACCAGGCTTCAAAGGCGTAAACTGCCTCCAATTATCGCTCCAAAGATCGATCTTTTTAACTTTGCCGATTTTCCCCGAAGCTAATATCTCAACTGCCTGCTTCAATCCCTCTTCTGCATGTATCTGAGTACCAAGCTGAGTAACTACACCAGCCTTCCTGGCTTCCTCTGTCAACCTGCGAACTTCATAAATATCATGAGCCATGGGCTTTTCACAGTAAACATGCTTACCCATCTTGATTGCACGCATCGCGATCACAGCATGAGTATTGTCAGGCGTAGCAACAACCACACCGTCAATATTTTTATCTTCCTTATCCAGCATCTTACGAAAATCCCGATAACGCCTCGCATCCGGAAATTCCTTCCACGATGGCTCTGCACGTTTATCATCAACATCACATATCGCAACAATATTACAATAAGGCCCAAGATTATGCAGATCCGACCACGCCTGACCGCCCCCGCCTACTCCCGCAATATTAAGTTTTTCAATATCTGCCACTACAGCCTCACATTCTAATTTGTTTTTAATTTATACAATGCCGTAACCCTGGCGATACTCATCCTTGAGATACTTATTAGCTTCTTCGTAATTCGTAAATTTAAGATTCCTGCTGTCCCAAAGAAGTTTCCTACCCGCTCGAATTGCAACATTACCAAGCAGAACTATCTCGTTCAAAGGCCCGGCATAATCAAAATTCGAACAAGCCTTGCCATTACCCTGACAAGCCGCGATAAATTCTTCTCGATGACCAATCGACCTTTCAATAGTTTTCGCAGGCCTCTTATATTTTCTCATCGCAGTCTCAGGAATAATTCTCGCACTACCCCCATGATATTCAGAAAGAATACTCCCCCTGTCACCGACAAAAAGAAGACCTTCGGACTTCAGCTCCCTGCCTTCCTCAAGCACCTCTGGTCTGGCAGGTTTCAACCCGCCGTCATACCATATCATTTCCACAGGACACCTATCACCACGTTTACCAAACTTATAATGTATCTTAGACGCCAAAGGCGCTGTTTCGTTATTAACCTTCGTACTGCTCGCTTCAACACTGATC
>JAGLTN010000559.1 GCA_023135255.1 Planctomycetota bacterium | reverse complement strand
TACCCGCGGATAAACGGAAAAATTCAATTGGGATCAGTATATAATACGTTTTTTTAGTTATCGGAACCTTTTTTCCGATGCCTAAAAGCGACTCTCCAAAAAAGCTCGGTCCGCTGTGGATAACCTGTTGAAAACTTTACTAAAAACCAACTTTCAACCCGTTTCAAACAGTAAAATAAATAATGTTCGCAAATATTTTATCAATATTTTTTGATTCGACCTCTATGCTTAAAAAACATAAGTTGTTTAATTACAAGAAGTTAACCTCAAAAAACACTTATTGACAAAATGGTAACACTAAAACCAGATTATTTACTCTGAAAACAATCTTTCTCTTTGATATTTACTCAACTTTAACATTTTACCGAACCCTTAGTGGATAAGCTGTAGAAAAGTGCCTCAAAAAGGCCAATATCACATAGCATTTTCCTTAATCCCAACAGAAGCCACTTAGATTAACATGCAATTAAAATTATTTGTTAACATGGGCGGTTATTTGTGTTTTATCTGCTGATTTTATCAACCTGTCAAATCCCAAACTATAGGTTTTGAATTCAGTTGATTGACTAATTCAGCCAAATCGGCAATGTCTTTATCAAAGCTCAAAACCAACTCAAAGTTTGCACTGCCCTGATCACACACAGCCCTTTCCGGGCACTTAGTGGGATCTGCAGGATCATGATGGGCGGTATATGGACTTCTTATCAACGTCAAAGCTATTTTGCCATCATCAACACTGCCGGAAAAGACATCCGGACAAAGAACCGTAAATTCACCATCTAAACACTTAACCCCGATGCCGCCAGCAAGCGGATACTCTCTACCATCAATCGCCCTGTTTAAAATCCCTCCGCTAACCACATCACTTCTGCCTGTTATTTTTGAAGGAGCTTTCATTGTTAATCTCAATAACTGACGGCTCTGCGCCCAGACAACGGAAAACTTCAATCGCAAAGCCGATTCATCTTTTAAAAGACTTGCTGTGCAAAAAATCCGTGACTTATCAAATTCTGAGCTTAGCCTTAAAGCTTTTCTTATTGGTCCTGCTTCGGCAGTTTCAGCCGATTGAAAATCGAAGCTCCCCAACTTCTCTCCATCGAAGCAATCTTTATTGTGAGTCCATGTATCAGTCGGATCATCGATTATCTCAAAACTAAACCGCCAGCCGTTAACTACCATCGCCCCTTGTGATAAACCCGCCGATACCCAATCATTTTCAAGCTTAATTACTGTCTGCTTCTTAACCGCTTTTTTAATACCGATAGCAGCGCCTTTAGTTTCAACAAGTTTTAAAATGCGATAGCTCCTGGCGTCTGTTTTCACTTTGAAAAGCAATCTGACAAGCCCATCAATAAACCCATCGGCGGCAATTTTCTGAAACTGAACCTGCCCACCTTGTTCATCGAACAGCTCTATCTTAGTTTGCCCCCTGAACTGCAGCCAAGGCTCATGCTCCACGTAGCCCTGGAAATTATAATCAGCAGGGTTTAATACCACTATCTTATGTATTTCTGGTTCAGTTTGGTCGCGAAATGCCATGCGGGTAACAACAGTAGTCAAAAGCTCAGCCTGGGCTTTAGCAGAATTTACCTGACTTGCAGCAAGAAGATTATCTTCCGCTAAACATGTTCCACCCGCAATATCGTGGAACTGATTAAATAACACCCCTTGCCATGCCTGGGCAAGTTTAACATCAAAATCTGCCGGCACAAATTCTCCAAGCATTTTTTTAACACTCTCAGCCTGAACAACCTTAGCCTCGGCCTTTCGCATCGCTGTTTTTATCTGCCTTTCTACACTATAACAGCCTATCGAATGATACTGCAATTCGCCTTTAACAACTGGCAATTTGTCTATATCATCAGCAACCGCATCAAAAAATGCACGCGGATGGCTTATAACCAACTGAGTATCTTTAATCGTATTCTTGTTTTTTAATATCCATTCGATCTGTGTTTTCGTAGGCCCGCCGCCATGGTCGCCCACACCAAAAAAGCACATCGTATGCTCAACATCTTCCGGCATATCCGCTAATGATTTTTCGATGTGTTCGTCTATCTCGACCGCCCCTTCTAAAGTCAGATACCCATCGCTGATCCGAAAAGCTGTAACCTCATGTCCATCCGGACTTTGCCACCTAAAAAGATTCGCGGGCAATTTCTTTTCATCTTCCGTAGGCCTCATAAAAACATAGCTGTCGATCCCTGCCTCTGCCATAAATCTCGGCAAATATGCGCAGTGACCAAAAGAATCTATGTTGTAACCCACCGTTGAAAGCACAGCGAATTTATCTTTGAAATACCGCTGACCAAACTCAAACTGCTTTTTAAAAGATTCTTCACTGGGTAAATTGCAATCAGGCTCAACAACACTCGGCCCAACGAGCTGCCACCTGCCTGCTTCGACGAAAGTTTTTACTCTCTCAAACAACTGGCTGTCTATTGCTTCAACCTGCTCGTGAAACCAGCTTGTGCTGGAAGTAAATATAAAATCCGGATACTCGTCAAGCCTGTCACAAGCACTTCTGGCTGTGGCTAAAACAGCGTCGATCCCGTCGATCCTGCTCCAAAGCCAAACCGGATCCAGATGAGCATTGCCTATCATGTGCACAGTTTTCATAAAATTATCCTGAAATAAAAACTTATAACAATCTTGTCAATGGGCATAATTATAGCATTTTTTATAAAATTGCCTGTATTTTTTTATTTATAAACAGCTTATCGAAGCAGATTTATTTGTCATTTATAATTCATACTGTATAATTGAGTGCATGGGACGATATGCAATTTTTCTTAAGCTTCAGGGCCGAAGAGTGGTCGTTGTAGGAGGCGGCAAAGTCGCAAGACGAAAAACCGAGTCTCTCCTCGAAGCCGGTGCAAGGCTTGTAATAGTAGCCGACAGAATTGATTCGATGTTTGAAAGTCTTTGCCAGGGTGAAAATGTAGAAATAATCAAATCGAAATACTCTAAGGATTACCTCAACTGCTCAGCTTTGGTAATAGCCGCCACCAATGATCATCAGCTCAACCAGCAGATATACAAAGATTGTCAGCAGCTTGAAATACTTTGCAATGTAGTCGACGAGCCTCAGCTTTGCGATTTTTATGTTCCTGCTATGGTAAAAAGAGGCGACCTTCAGATAGCAATAGGAACCGCAGGCTCATGCCCTGCTTATTCCGGGCATATACGCAAAATCATCGAGGAAGTTATCACCGAAGAACACGGACAATTTCTTGACCAGTTAAAATGTGCAAGACAGCGAGTCATTGAAAAAATAGATGATGCAGATTTACGCAAAGCGTTATTAGGCAAACTGGTAAGCGAAGAATCTTTCGAATATTATAAACAAAACGGCTCAACTGAATGGAACAGCCGAGCCGATCAAATTATTAAAGACAAGCAAGTCTAATCAAGCTTCGATCTTATCGATCGTAACCTGCAAATATTTCTGACGATGTCCAATTCTTCTTCTGCTGTCTTTTCTTCTGCGAAAGTGCATCGGGTAAAGCTTTGGACCTTTAACAACAGCATCTTCAGCTGTAGTCTTAAAAGATGCGATAACCTTTGCGCCATCAAGATAAGGGGTGCCGATCTTTACATCTTTGCCGTCACTTACGAACAGAACCTTATCAAACTCGATATTTGTAGCCCCTGCTTCAACTTCTGTAAGTTCGATCTCGATACAATCGCCGTCAGTTACTTTATATTGTTTTCCACCTTGTTCAATTACTGCGTACATTTCTAAAACTCCATAAGGTTTTATATCTGATTGAAAGCTGGACACTCTAATATTTTTTTTCTCCTTTGTAAAGCAAATTATCAGATATTTTTCTACCATCTTGGCAAAGGAGTCGTTATATTTAAAAAACCCGTGTTTTTTAACGATTTTGACGTATTTCAGGAGTAATTTTATGCATGTAACGATGGTTGACGACAAGATCGTTGCTGCCGAAGAACTTGACAAAGCATATTTCGACAGGGCGATGTTTTTTGGAGATGGTGTTTATGAAGTCATCAGAAGTTATGATGGTAAAATTTTTGCCTTGGATGACCACATATTAAGATTCTCAAACAGCCTCGAAGCTATCGGCATAACAGCAATCACCGCAGAACAAGTACGGAAAAGAGTGCTTAAAGCCTTTGAAACAGCCAACTTAGCTGATGCGAAAATTTATTTCCACGTCACAAGAGGCTCATGCCCACGCAAACACGAGTGGAACAATAACTTAAAGCCAAATTTTTTTCTGACGGTTGATAAGCTCCGCGACATTACAGAGCTTAAAAACAATGGGATCGCAGTATCAACTTATCCAGACCTCCGGTGGAAAAGATGCGACATAAAATCTCTAAACCTCCTTGCAAATGTCATGGCAAAACATGATGCCGTCAAAAAAGGCTGTCAGGAAGCTATATTAGTGGATGATAAAGGCCTTATTACAGAAGGCGCGGGCTCTGCATTTTTCGCAATTTTCGGAAAAGAAATCCATGTTCCACCTCTGGGTCGTGAAATTCTGCCCTCAGTAACAAGAAAATACGTCCTCAAAGCAGCCTATAATATCTCCATGAAAACAATCCAAAAACAATTTACGCCCACCCAGGCTGCCCAGGCAGATGAGCTGTTTATCGCAGTAACCACAAAAGATATCGTACCGGTTGTAAAATTTGACAGCCAAACTATCAAACAGGGATCTCCAGGTCAATATACCAAGCTGCTTATCGAAAAATTCAAGGTTTTCACAAAATAACCGTTTTCGACACCCTTTCCGGTATTTATATCGTTGATTTTCAGACCTTATTATGTTAAAATGACAAAGATGGTTTAGTTTAACTTAGGGTGTTTTTGTGATTTTAGGGTGTT
>JAGLTN010000558.1 GCA_023135255.1 Planctomycetota bacterium | reverse complement strand
GAACCGTATTGTGAAGATAACTGATAGTAACAGCACCATCGCTGAATATGCCTACGATGCTCTCGGCAGAAGAATCCGCAAAATAGCAGACTCTGATACCAGGCTGTATTACTACAACAATAATAACCAGGTGCTTATTGCTACTGATACCTTTGATAATCTTAAAGAATGGAGCATATTCGGCAACTATATCGATGAAGTAGTTTACAGCATGGGAGGCTATTGCGTCCATGACCACCTTTATTCCGTTGTTGCGATCACCAGCACAACCGGCATAGTGTTAGAACGCTATGAATATGACGCTTATGGCCAGCCGACGTTTTATAATGCTGATTTTTCAACCAGCTATTCGACGAGCCAACTGTCTGCTGAAACTCCATACTTGTTCACAGGCCGAAGAGTTGATATACTTGATGCTGGCTCTTTGAAATTACAATATAACAGAAACCGCTACTACAGCTACTCCCTGGGCAGATGGCTGACCCAAGACCCACTAGGCATCACCCCGAACCCACAATTCCCGAATGAATTTTATATCATTGACCAGTATGAAGATGGCTCAAATATCTACGAGTATACAGGGGGTAATCCAGTTGTTAACCTTGATGCCTATGGGCTTAATTATGCTCCACCACCTGCTCCGGGCCCCGAGATATATGATGTAAAAGGTGAGTGTCCTACGAAATGCTGTAAAACTAGTTATAGTAAGAGTAAATGTCCTGTAAAGATGGTTCCAGTTTGGCATTGTACAAGAAAATTAGGAGGTTTTCCTATACAAGTCCCTGCTCTTGCTTTAGAACACTGTTATGTATGTTTGTCTGGGCCCAATAGTGGATGTTTGGGAGTACAAGCGAAGATACCAAGCTGTGTGGATGCTTGCAAAAAAGCTTATCCAAACAGTTGGCAAAAACGTAGAAAATGCAAAAAAGCTTGTCGAGCTTTAAAAGGCACCGAAATTGAGCCGGAAATGGATCCAACTGGAAAATGTACCAAACGTTGTTTGACTCCCGAAGAAAGCACAAAACTTGCGGGGCAAGCTTCTAATATGGCCAGAAATTATGAGTTACTTGGCTATAATTGTTGTGCTTGGTCTAATTCTGTAACGTCTACGAAGTGTAAGTAAGGATAGAATATCATGGAAATAATATTACCTTGGATGTTTATATGTGCGATTAACATTGTCTTTCAGGCTATTACTTCTATCCCTATGGTACTTTTGTCAAAAAAGAAAGTAACTTGGTATGAATTTGAATTGCTTATTTTTATTCTACCTTTTATTTGTCATTTATGCGTAGCAATTTTAGCAGATTTTGATATTTTCTTTTTTTTAATTGGTACGAATCTAAGTAGTTTTATTTTAGAACAGTTGATTTTGGCTGGCTTGATTCCAGTATTGGTTTTACTGAAAATATTGGTGTCATTAAAGCTATATTACAAAAAGAAATATTCAATTATTGTTATAATTATTCTATGTGCTGTTCCAATATTTTTTAGAACCTTTGATTTTATTTTTGTATATGATTAATGTTATGTTTTTAACTATCGATGAGCAGGATAATGACTACGAATATGATTATGAGAACCGTATTGTGAAGATAACTGATGGTAACGGCACCATCGCTGAATATGCCTACGATGCTCTCGGCAGAAGAATCCGCAAAATAGCAGATTCGCAAACCAGGCTTTATTACTACAACAATAATAATCAGGTTCTCCTTGCTACCGATACTGCAGGAGATACTAACGAACTGAACGTCTTCGGCAACTATCTCGATGAAATAGTTTATAGCCCGGGACGCTTCTACATCCATGACCATCTGTATTCAGTAGTTGCGATTACTAATCTATCAGGCACAGTGTAGGAACGTATCGAATACGACGCCTATGGCCTGCCAACGTTCTATGACCATGACTTTACAAATAGTTATTCAGTAAGCCAGCTGGCAACAGAGAATCCATACTTGTTTACAGGCCGAAGAGTTGATATACTTGATGCTGGACAATAACCCAGGACAGCAATACTATAGCTGAATATGCCTATGATGCTCTTGACAAAAGAATCCGCAAAATAGCAGATTCAGCCAGTGAGGTGTCAAACAGATGATGGACGCTTGATGAGAGGTTACAATACCAATTTACAAGGAATGTTCGTCGTGGCAGAAGATGAAGAATCAATTAGTCACAAAAGTAAATAATTAAGGACGAAGCAATGTGGCACGATAATGAAACAATAGAAGATTTACTTGGTTTTCGAGTTCATGCCGATGTTATTAAATCCGTAATCACAGATCAAGAACTACTCCCAATAACAGTTGGTCTCTTCGGTGACTGGGGAAGTGGCAAGACGAGTATTATGAGAATGTTAGAGGCAGACATAGATGCATTCAAGCCTAAAGATGGCAAGGAAACTGTCTGTATCTATTTCAACGGTTGGCTCTTTGAAGGCTACGATGATGCCAAGTCTGCTATCCTTAGCAACATCCTGATACAACTAGCTGACCACAAACGCATTGGTCCTATGATAAAAGATAGGGCGGTGCAGCTTCTGAAGTCTGTAGACTGGATGCGAGTTGGAAAGTTTGCGTGTACTAATGTTGCTCTCCCGGCACTAATGGCATATTTAACAGGAGGTGCAAGCGTTTTGCCCTCAGTTGCTGGTATGGCAATGGGGGCGAGTACGGGCTCCAATCCACCGCCAGATGCCACCGGAAGCAGCTCGGCTAATACAGAGGGAACCTTAGAAAAAACTGTAGACATATCTGGATTGGCTGATTCGGTCATACCCAATTCTGCGACAGAGTGTTTAATTGATGTGAAAGAGTTTCGCTCAAGATTCTCTGAGATGCTTTTGAGTTCAAATGTAGGGACTCTTGTTATTATTATAGATGATTTAGACCGCTGTTCACCAAAACGTATTGTGGAAAGCTTGGAAGCAATAAAGCTGTTTTTGAATGTTGAACAAACGGCATTTGTTATTGGTGCAGATGTACGTATTATTGAGCATGCGATTGGTACAATGTATGCAGAAGATGAACGAAAAGCCGAACTTGTAAAGGATTATATAGAAAAGGTAGTTCAGGTTCCATATCACATCCCTTGGCTTTCTCCCAGCGAGGTTGAGACATATATATCACTACTCTTTTGCAAGAGGCTAGTGGAACCGGAAGTTTTCAATAAATGTTTCGAGGCATTTGGGATATTCCGGAAGACCAACCTAAGGGAGACATTCGCATACGCCAGAATCAAGGAGGCACTTAGCGATAAAGAGTTTGTTACAGTTGAGCCTATGCTCCGTTTTTGTAGTGAAGCAGCATCTTTGATCACCCATGGTCTAAAAGGAAATCCTCGCCAGGTCAAAAGATTTCTTAACGCCTATATACTTCGGAAAAGACTTGCTGATGCTGCTGGCCTGACCTCTATAAAAGATGATGTTCTCGTAAAACTAATGATTCTGGAATACACATACTTTGAAAGATTCAAAGAACTATTTACATGGCAGGCCAGTCAAAAAGGAACTCCAAAGGAACTAGAGGTAATCGAAGCCCAGAAAGAATCAGTAGGAGAAGAAAAGGATTCTGTGCCGTCATTATGGAACACAGAAGAAATTATTAAATGGGCAAATATGGAACCAAAGCTAATGGGATTAGATATTAGCGATTACTTCTGGATTGCAAGAGATAAGCTTGCAAGCACTATTTCTGACGTTGCAATTATTCCACCTGCAGTGCGGAAAATTCTGGACGGTTTACTTTCCAATCAGCGTATTGAGAAAGAGGCCTCTCGTGACCTTTGCAAAACACTTGAACCTCAATATTTAATTATGGTTCTTGAAAGATTGTTAAAACCAGCCCACATGTCACCTG